>JBEBJC010000606.1:0-5351 GCA_040080105.1 Myxococcota bacterium | reverse complement strand
CCTCTGGGGAGGCCCCTGCCCGCCGGGCCGCCTCGAGGGCGGCTCGCCCGTTCCGATCGACCTCGGTGGGGTCTGCCCCGTTGTCGAGCAGGAACCGGATCATCTCCGCGTTCGTCCCGCGGAGGAACTCGGGCTCGGTCAGCAGCGGGCGCTCAGCGGCCCAGAAGTCGAACGGCAGCTGCATCAGCTGCAGCTCGTCCAACATCCGCCTCGCGGCGGGGACCACGCCCGAGCGCGCGGCGAGGATGAAGTCCCGCCCGTTCGCGGGGGCGCCCGCGCGGAGCAGCACGGTGATCACCTCGGCGCGGCCGTGCTCACACGCGATCGACAAGAACGTGCGGCCGCCGAGGCCCCCGTCGCCGGGCACGCCCCACGCCAACAGCTCCTGCACGCGGGAGGTGTGGCCCGACTTGCAGACCTGGGCCATCTCCCGATCCGGGGGGACGTCGAGCACGGGCCTCCTCGAGAAGGGGTTACCCTGGGCACCGAGCGCGCGCACGGAGGAAGGGATGTTCCAGGGGAGGGAGCTCGGCGGCGCCGAACTCGGGGTCGGCACCGTGTACTGCATCGGTCGAAACTACGCCGCCCACGCGCGCGAGCTCGGCAACGCCGTCCCTGGGGATCCGGTCGTGTTCCTGAAGGCCGCGGGCGCGCTGCGGGGGCTCGAGCCGGCCCCGGTGGCGTTCGCGTCCGAGACGTTCCACCACGAGGTCGAGGTCGTGATCCGGGTGGGGCGTTCGGTGGGCCTCGGCCAGCGGGCCGGCTGGTCCGACGTGAGCCACGTGGCGCTCGGGCTCGACCTCACCCGGCGCGAGGTGCAGACCCGGCTGAAGACGGAGGGCCTGCCGTGGACCGCGGCGAAGAGCTTCGCCGGGAGCGGGGTGTTGGGCCCGTTCGTCCCGCTGTCGGCGGTGGGGGACCCGGAGTCGCTCGCGTTCGGCCTCGAGGTGAACGGGGAGGCCCGCCAGCGCGGCGAGATCGGGCGGATGACGTTCTCCGTTCCGACGCTGCTGTCCCACCTCGCGACGCTCGCCCCGCTCGTCCCCGGTGATCTCGTGTACACCGGGACCCCCGAGGGGGTGGGTCCCCTGCGGGTCGGGGACACGTTCTCGATGGACCTGACCGCGGCTGGCGGGCAGTGGAGCTTCTCGGGGCGGCTGTGATCAGCGGCGGGTGTTGATCGCCCAGCCCGACAGCTTGTACAGCAGGCGCGCCGCGACGTTCGCGTCCCACTCGGCGTCGCCCGTCTCCACCAGGTCGAACCCGACGATCTGGTGCTCCTCGGCGAGCAGCTGCAGCAACAACAGGGCGTCGCGCCACGATAGCCCCCCGGGCACGGGCGTGCCGGTGGCGGGGCACAGCGAGGGGTCGAGGCCGTCCACGTCGAACGTGACCCACACCTTGCTCGGCAAAGGGCGGACCACCCGGCCGGCGAGGCGCATCCACGACTCGCCGCTGCCCAGCTCCCACGCGATCTCGGCATCGGTGAACGCCGTGAGATCCGGCCACTCCTCGATCCGCTTCGCCTCGGCGACGCCGAAGTCGCGGATCCCGACCTGCACGATCGGGCCCAGGTTCGGGATCCGTTCGTGGACGTTGTACAGGATCGACGCGTGGCTCCAGGTGAAGCCTTCGTACGCCTCGCGCAGGTCCGCGTGGGCGTCGACGTGGAGGATGCCCATGCCGGGCCACTTCTGCGCCGCCGCTTCGATCGCGCCGAAGCTCACCGAGTGGTCGCCGCCGAGGATCCCGGGGATCTGGCCGCGCCCGATCACCCGGCGGGTGTGGTCGAACACCCGCCGGTTCAGCTCGGCGCCCACCGCGTTGACCCGCTGGAGGCGGGCCTGGAGCTCGGGGGTGGCCGCTCCGCCGGCCTCGACGATCGGCAGCGCGTCGGCGCACGCCTGGTCGTTCCACCGCTCGATGTCCGGGTCGATCGGAGCCATCGCGACGCCGGCGCGCCACGGCTCGCCGGTCTGCGGATCGTTGAGCTCGACCTGTCGGCTCGCCTCCAAGATCCGGGCGGGGGCGCGGGCCGTGCCGCGCCCGTACGAGGTCGTGGCCTCGAACGGGACCGGGATCACCACCACCGCGGCTTCGTCGACGGTGTGGGGCAGCCCGAACAGGCCACTTCCTGCCGTTCCGGGGGCGTCGGGGTCGAACTCGGTTGTGGCCATGAGCTCCTCGGGGGCGGGCGACCCCGCCGAGATAACATGGGGGCTGCGGAGGCCACGATGGATGAGCGGCGGGAGCGCGCCTTGGCGTTGCTCGAGTCCCAACACACGTTCCCGGGCCCGTTCGAGTTTCGGGTCGTCGTGCGTCCCGACGCCGGCCCAGCGGCGCTGCGGGCGGTCCTCGACACCGCGGGCGGCGACGACCGGCTGGTCGAGGTGACCGAGCGGGCGTCCGAGAAGGGGAACTACAAGTCGGTGCGGGTCAAGGTGCACCTCGACCACGCGAGCGGGGTGCTCGACGTGTACGAGTCGCTGCGGGCGGTGGTCGGCGTGCTCACGATCCTGTGACGATGCCCCGCCGGGCGAACCGCGGGACCACGTCGTCGCGCAGGGTCTCGCCGAAGCAGCGACGGTAGTCGTCGAGGTCCAACAGCCCCGCCGACCGCTCGTCGTCGGTGAGCGGGTCGGCGGACCCGTCCGGCGCGTACGCGTCGCGGAACGCGGCCAGCAACGCCGGCACCGACGCCTGTACCCGGGGGCGCACCCGCGCCGGGTCGAGGGAGAGCAGGACATCGAGCGCGTCCCACCCGAACTGGCGGTGGATCGCTTCGTCCTGCAGCACCCGCACCACCACCGGGACCACCGCCGGGTGGGTGGCGTGGCGGCGCATCGCGTCGAACAACGGCACCGCGAACGTCTCGCCCAGGCAGAAGTCGCGCACCACCCGGTCCACCAGGTCGCCCAGGGGATCGGCCGCGGCGGTCGGCCACAACGTGGCGGCCGACAACGGGATCGGCGCGTCGGGGCCGCCGAGCGCGGTGAGGCACTGGTGCGACAGCTCGGCGTGATCGAGCTCGTCGCGCACGATCCGCAGCGCGGTGTGCAGGAGCTCGGGCGGGAACCCCGCCGCGATCGCGCCGTGGAGCACCGCCGCAGTCATCGCCGCCGAGCGGTACTCCGCCGCGACCCGGTTCCGCCACTCCGCCCACACCCGCTCGGTCATCGCCCCTGGTATCGCGCGTGCTTAAGGCGAGGAGATGGAACCGATCGCGTTGGGGTGGGGAGCCGATCAAGGCCCGGCGGAGGTGCGTCGCACACACCTGTCCGAGGTGTTCCTCGGGCGCACCCGGGTGTGGAAGACCAAGCGGGCGGTCGACCTCGGGTTCGTCGACTTCACCGACCCCGCGTCGCGTCTCGCGGCGTGTGAGGCCGAGGTCCGGCTGAACCGTCGCCTCGCGCCGGCGGTGTACCACGGGGTCGTCCACCTCCCGAACGGGGAGCCCGCGGTCGAGATGACCCGGCTCCGCGACGAGGATTCGCTGTTGGCGCGCCTCGAACGCGGAGCGCTCGACGTGGCCACGCTGGAGCGGGTGGCCGAGCGGGTGGCCCGGTTCCACCAGCAGGCCGAGACCTCCGACGCGATCGCCGCCCTCGGCGGCCCCGACGTGTTCCGCCAGAACGCGCTCGACAACTTCGACGCGTCGACGGGGGCGGTGGGGCGGTGGGTTCACCCCGTCCCGTTCACCTCGGCGCGCGCGGCGACCGCGGCGCGGTTCGAGCGCCACCGGGAGCTCCTGCAGGCGCGGGCGAGCGCGGGCCGGGTGCGCGACACCCACGGCGATCTGCGGCTCGAGCACGTGTACGTGGTCGACGGCGAGGTCGTGGTGATCGACTGCATCGAGTTCTCCGACCGGTTCCGGTACGCCGACGTGGCACTCGACGCGGCGTTCCTGGTGATGGACCTCGAGGTGCGGTCCGAGCGGGCGTTGGCGGCGGCGTTCTGGCGGTCGTGGGTCGAGGCCACCGGCGATCGCGACGCCGAGCCGCTGCTGCCGTTGTTCGTGTCGTACCGCTCCGCGGTGCGGGCGAAGGTCGCAGGGTTCACCTTGGCCGATCCGCTGCCCCCCGAGCGGTTCGCGGTGCAGAGCGCGCGGGCGAAGCGGCACTGGCTGCTCGCGTGGAGCCGGCTCCTGCCCTCGCCGCCGGTGCTGGTGGGGATCGGAGGTCGGCCGGGCACCGGGAAGTCCACCCTGGCGCGCGCGCTGGCGGTGCGTCGGCCGTTCGTGGTGATCCGGTCCGACGCCGTGCGCCGCGAGCTGCCCCCACTCCCGGATGCCGACCGCTACGGCGCGGCGGCGAAGGGCGCGGTGTACGACGAGTGCTTCCGTCGTGCGTCCGAGGCGCTGTTCGCCGGCAACAGCGTGATCGTCGACGCGTCGTTCGTGCAGGGCGAGTGGCGCGGGCGCCTGCGCGCGCTCGGGCGCGACTGGGGGGTGCCGGTGGTGTTGTTGAGGTGCACGGCGGAGGACGCGGTGGTGCGCGCCCGGATCCGGGCCCGCACCGGGGATCTCTCCGAGGCCGACGAGTCTGTGTACGACCAGATCTTGTGGGAGGATTCGGGCGACACCGTGGTCGACGTGGACCTGACGGGCCCGGTCGAGCCTGCGACCGACCGCGCCCTGGCCGCGATCGACGCTACTTGAGCAGCGCGACCACCTGCTCCGGGTCGAAGCCGTCGGGGCCCATCGCGCCCTTGTAGATGATCTTGCCGTCCGCGCCGATCACGTACAGTCGCTCGGGCCATGCGGCGTACGCCGACTCCGCCGGGTCGTCCATCGGGTCGACCACCAGCGGGACCCGGTAGTGGAACCGCTGGACGAAGTCACCCGCGATCGCCAGGCGATCGGCGAGTGACTTCGGCTGCGCGTAGCACACCGCGTCGGCCTCGTTCACCTTCACCTGCCACTCGTCGGTCGGGTGGGCCTCCTTGACGTACACCGTCAAGAAGTCCGCCCGATCTGCCAGCTCCGCCGCGATTTGTTGGGTGCGCTCGACCGAGCGCCGGAACGGTGGTCAAGTGAACGAGCCGAAGATCAGCACCAGGGGCCGGTCGGCTCGCTTCGCCGCCAGCAGGTGCACCGGCTTCCCGTCGAGGCCGATCACCTTCGGGTCCGGCGCCGGGTCTCCCACGCGGAGGCTCCCTTCCCGCCGCTGTCGCAACGCCTCGACCTTCGCCGGGGAGTCGGGCGGGCGCGCTTCGGCGGGGGTCGTCCACGCGAGCACGCCGCACAGCCAGGGAGCAGCCATCGGACCTCCGGGGCACCGACGCGCGCCGTCCGGTCCCATTCGACCGATAACGCCGTCGGCGTGGTACGGTCGTTCGACGGAGGCGAGGTG
>JBEBJC010000605.1:0-5353 GCA_040080105.1 Myxococcota bacterium | reverse complement strand
GGTGTGGTTCTTCGCGACCGGCGGCCACACCCACCCGACCCACTTCCCCGCGCTGTGGGCGGCGGGCCTCGCGGTCAGCGGGCTCGCGCGCCAGCGGCACCTCGCCGTGTTCGCGCTCAACGGGCTGGTGCACCAGGTCCTCGACTCGCTGGTCGGGGACATCGCGTGGCTCGCCCCGCTCGACCTGCGGCGGTGGTCGTGGGTCACGGTGCCCGACCGGTTCGACCCGTGGTGGCTGAACTTCGTGCTCCACTGGACGTTCGGGGTGGAGCTCGCGATCACCGCCGCCGCGATCAGGTCGGCGTGTCGGCCCGGGCCAGCGCCGCCCCCACCGGATCCCACGCCGGGAGCGCCCGCCCGTCGAGCTCGACCACCGGGGACAGGCTCCGGGTGGTGGAGGCGACGTACAGCGCGTCCCACGGGCCCTCCGACAGGGGGCCCGACCGGCTGACCGGGATCTGCAGCGCCTCGGCGTGCTTCAGCAGCCGCTCGAGCGTGGTGGACCGCAAGATCCGGCCGTCCCACCGCGCGGTCCACACCACCCCATCGACCACCGCCAGGACCGCGCACGAGGTGCCCTCGGTGAACCGGCCGGCGCCGTCGACGAACAACAGCTCGTCGACCCGGAGCCGGCGCAGCGCCGCCGCCCACGCGCCGCGCGACCGGTGCTTGACCGAGCCCGGCAGCAGGGGATCGTCGTGGTGGGTCGCCCGCCGCGCCCGCACCGGGACGTGGCGTCGGCTGGGCTCGATCGGGGTCGCCCACACCTGCCGGCGACCGTCTCCCGTGAGGTTCAGCCGGACCCACGCCGAGCCCCCGATCGCCGCCACCACCTGGTCGATCTCGGCCCGCACCACCGCCTCGTCCGGGCACCGCGCTCCGATCGCCGCGGCGGACTCGGCGAACCGCGCCAGGTTCGGCCCGGGGTCGACCCCAGGGCGGACCTCGAGCGTCTCGAACACCCCGAGCCCGTGGGTGAACTGGACATCGGTGATCGGCACCCGCGCGTCGTGCAGCGGCACCAACACCCCGTCGACCACCGCCCACCCGGCCATCGGACCTCTCCCGCACGGCGATAACACGCGCTCGTGCTAAGCCACCTCCGCGGAGGGGTCGATGTGGGCGGTGGCGGTCGCGTGGGCAGCCGAGCCGGTCGTGCCGGTCCGACTCGAGACCCCGATCGTGGTCGACGGCGTGCTCGACGAGCCCGCGTGGCAGGGCCCAGGGATTACGGGGCTGGTCGAGATGTTGCCGGTCCCGGGCCAGCCGGACCGAGGCACGGTGGCGTGGCTCGCGTACGACGACGACGCCCTGTACGTCGCGTTCCACGCGCAGGTCGACCCGGAGCGGCGCCAGAGCAACGCGTTGTCGGCGCGCGATCGCAACCGCGCCGAGGACACGGTCGGCATCTTGCTCGACACGTTCCGCGACGGCCGGCGCGCGTTCTTGTTCATGGTGAACGGCCGCGGCATCCAAGGGGACGGGATCTTCGTCGACGGCGAGTCGGATCTCGCGTTCCCCGACCTGTCGTGGGACGGGGTGTTCGACGCGGCGGGGACGTTCACCGCCGGCGAGTACCAGGTCGAGATGGCGATCCCGTTCCGCTCGCTCCGGTTCCCGCCCGGCGTCGAGCAGACGTGGAACGTGCTGCTGGTTCAGCACGTCCCGGTGCCGAGCGCCGACTTCACCTGGCCGGTGATCGACCCGAACGCCGCCGGCGTGTTGGTGCAGGCGGCGCAGCTCGGGCCGTTCCCGGTCGAGCGCCGCCCGGGGCGGGTCGAGCTGCTCCCCACGGTCGCCGGGTTCCTCGACGTGGGCGGGGCGCCACTCGAGGGCAAGGTCGACCCGGGGATCGCGGCGCGGGTCGCGCTCACCACCGGGCTGTCGGCCGAGCTGACGCTGAACCCGGACTTCTCGCAGATCGAGTCGGACGTGGGGCAGGTCTCCGCCACCGCGAAGTTCCCGCTGTTCTTCCCCGAGCGCCGCCCGTTCTTCCTCGAGAACGCCGACCTGTTCGGCACCCCGTTGAACCTGGTCCACACGCGCTCGATCGTCGATCCCCTGGTCGGGTACAAGGTCACCGGCCGCACGGGCGCGCTCGGGCTCGGGTTCGTCGGCGGCTACGACGAGCACCCTGCGCCGTCCACGATCTCGGTCGACTACGCGAGCGGCGAACCCCTCCCGACGTGGGACGAGGGGCTGGTCGAGGACGCGGTCGCGGTCGACCACGTCGCGCGGGTCCGCGGGGATCTGGGTGGCGGCAACTCGATCGGGGTGATCGCGTCGGACAAGGAGCTGCTGACCGCCGACGGGCGGTTCGCGAACCGGGTGTTCGGGGCAGACGCGGTGGTCACCACCGGGCGGTACCAGGTCGCGACCCAGTTGTTGGGGGCGATGACCGACTTCCCGGGCGACCTCGGGGTCGTGTCCCCCGCGTGGAGCGCGCGGGTCGGCCGCCAGGGCGAGTCCTGGCAGTTCGAGCTGGGGCACGGCTTCGTCGGCCGCGAGTTCCGCGCCGAGAACGGGTTCCTGACCGAGGCGGGTCGGATGTCGTTCGACGCCGGCACCCGATGGCTGCTCCGCCCCGGCGGCGCGGTCCGCCAGTTCGCGCCGGGGGTGGACGGCGCGGTGTCGATCGCCCCCGACGGCGCGATCGCGACCGCCAACGCCGGCGGCTCGATCGACACGAACCTCGGCTCGCGCTGGTATCTGTACACCGAGTCGGGCTACGCGCGGGAGCGGTTCGCGGCCACCGACTTCGATCTGGCGTACGAGCGGGGCAACGTGTTCGTGATGTTGGGCTCGGCGTGGTTCCTCGGGGTCGACTGGAGCGTCGGGACGCTGCCGCACTACTCCGCCCCCTCGCCCGCCGACCTGTACCGGGGGTTCGACTGGCAGCTCGCGCCGTCGACCAACTTCGACGCGTTCGGACGGCTGAACGTCAGCCTGCAAACGGTGATCGACGTGTTCGGCCCGAGCGCGTTCGGGGAGCCGGAGTACGTGACCCTGATCCCGCGCGGGTCGGCGTCCCTCGCCCTGTCGCCACAGGTCCAGGCCCGGCTGATCGCGCAATACGACAGCTTCACCGAGTCGAGCCAAGCCGATCTGCTGCTGGCGTACGTGGTGAACTACGGCACCGTCGGGTACCTCGGGTTCACCGCCGGGCCCCCAGGGCCAGGCGACGACCGCCCCCTAAGGGTAGTGTTTGCGAAGTTGTCGTATCTAGCTCGCCTTTAGGGCGTAACATCCTGAAACGCATCGTGCGTGGTGTCGCTGGACCCGCCTCCTTAAGCCCTTGGGGTCGTACACAGGAGAAAGCCATGCGAAACCCGATGATGGTCGTGATGCTGTCGATGTCCGGTTGTTCCTCGATCCTCGGCACGAGCTGGGAAGGGATCTGGTTCGTGCAGATGCCGCCGATGGACGCCGCGGCGTGTGAGACCGTGGGCGACGAGAACTTCGAGGACGGCGAGTTCCCCGACCTCAACCCGGGCGGCGGCGGCGACTGGTCGATCACCGACGAGGAGGAGGTGTCCGACTACGCGTTCCTCGCGCAGGTGATGAAGGGCAAGTCGGGCGAAGTGTTCGTGGTGATCGACGACCGGGTGTTCCCCGGGGTCGCCGACGGCAAGACGCTCACCGCGACGTGGGAGGGCGTGACCGACGACACCCACGCCGAGGAGCACGACGCCGGCTACGACTACTCGGACAGCTTCGTCGCGCACACGGTCGAGACGCTGTCGATCACCCGCACCAAGGGCGAGTACGTCGGCACGTGGGAGATCGAGAGCTCGTCGGTGGTGCACTGGATTGAGACCGACCAGTGGAAGTCGGCGCAGGTCGGCCTCACCAGCGGCCAGATGCCGAGCGACACGTTCCTGATCGGGACCGACACGGTCAACACTGCGGCTGGGGAGGAGTGCAACGGCGACTGCCAGCTGGTGCTCACCACGAACTGCGCGGGCTCGGTCGACTTCTCGGCGCGGTACGCCGGCCACCAGGACAACGGGCTGTTCTCCGGCGTGGGCGACGCGGGCCAGCCCGCCGGCGCGGGCACGGGCGGCTACTACACCGACCCGTACACCTACTCGAGCTACTACTACTAGGTCCGGACCGCGCTCACTCCTTCCGGAGCAGCGCCAGCAGCTCGCGCACCGACCGGACGGGCACGACCTCGATCCCCGGGGGCGGTGGGTCGGCGGCCGCCCGCGCCGGCCCGACCACCCGCCGGAACCCGTGCCGCGCCGCTTCGCGCAG
Organism: Myxococcota bacterium; assembly: GCA_040080105.1. Classification (GTDB taxonomy): domain Bacteria; phylum Myxococcota_A; class UBA796; order UBA796; genus JACKER01. Next base: position 1,096 of record JBEBJC010000605.1, on the reverse strand, counting down.
GCGCACCTGCGGGTACGACACCGCGCGGACCTCGCCCACCAGCCCCACCTCGCCGAAGAACGCGGTGTGGGCCGGCACGGGTCGGTCGAACATCGACGACGCGATCGCCGCGATCGCCGCGAGATCCGAAGCGGGCTCGTCGATCGACATCCCTCCGGCGGCGTTCAGGAACAGGTCGCGGTCGTGCAGCGGCAGCCCTGCCTTGCCGAGCACCGCGGCCAACATCTGCGCGCGGTTCCGATCGAGGCCCAGGGTGTTGCGGGTCGGCGGCACCGGCGAGGGTCGACCCACCAGCGCCTGGATCTCCACCAGCACCGGCCGGCTCCCCTCGTGCGCGGTCAACACCGCGGTGCCCGCCGCGCCGGCGTCGCGCTCGGCGAGCAGGCGGGCGCTCGCGTCGGGCACCTCCTTCAACCCCTCGTCGACCATCTCGAACAGGCCGAGCTCACCCGCCGCCCCGAACCGGTTCTTCACCGCGCGCAGCATCCGCAGCGGGCTCCCGCCGTCTCCCTCGAAGTACAGCACCGTGTCGACGAGGTGCTCGAGCACCTTCGGACCCGCGAGGTCGCCCGACTTCGTCACGTGGCCCACGAGCCAGGTCGCGACCCCGAGCGACTTCGCCACGACCATCGCCCGGTGCGCCACCTCCCGCACCTGGCCGACCGAGCCCGGGATGCCCGAAAGTTCGGGCACCGCGACCGTCTGTACGCTGTCGATCACCACCACCACCGGCTGCAGCGACCGGATGGTGGCCTCGATCACGTCGAACCGGGTCTCCGCCAGCAGGTACAACGTCTCGCCGCTGACCCCGAGCCGCTCGGCGCGCAGCTTCACCTGCTGCAGTGACTCCTCGGAGCTCGCGTACAGCACCGGCAGCCCCCGACGCGCGAACCGGTCGAGGGCCATCAGCAGCAGGGTGGACTTCCCAACCCCGGGATCCCCGCCGAGCAACACGAGTGACCCGGTGACCAGCCCGCCCCCGAGCACGGTGTCGAGCTCGCCGATCCCGGTGCGCACCCGCACCTCGCCGCCCCGATCGCGCGGGACGTCTCCGAGCCGCACCGCGGCCCCCGGCGAGGCCGGCGCGGGCGCGGCG
>JBEBJC010000604.1:0-5357 GCA_040080105.1 Myxococcota bacterium | reverse complement strand
ATTGGGCCGCGCTCGCCGCCTTGCTCGGGAGCGCCGGGGTGGGCCGGGCGTTCGGCGCGATCGTGTCGGAGCCGGCGAACCGGGCGCTGCGGCGCGCGTGGCTCCCCCGCGACGCGGTCACCGGGGGAGCGGCGGGGCGAGCACCTGGTTAGGGGCGGCGCCTCGGAGGAGAGATGGCGCTGCAGGCGGGGATCGTAGGGCTGCCGAACGTCGGCAAGAGCACGTTGTTCAACGCGCTCACCGCGGCCGGCGCGCAGGCGGCGAACTATCCGTTCTGCACGATCGAGCCGAACGTGGGGATCGTGCCGGTGCCCGACCCGCGGCTCGAGCAGATCCGCACCATCGTGGCGTCGGAGAAGATCATCCCGGCCGCGGTCGAGATCGTCGACATCGCGGGCCTGGTGCGCGGGGCGTCGAAGGGGGAGGGGCTCGGCAACCAGTTCCTCGGGCACATCCGGTCGGTCGACTCGGTGCTGCACGTGGTGCGGTGCTTCGAGGACGCCGACGTGACCCACGTGGAGAACTCGATCGACCCGCTGCGGGACATCGAGATCATCCAGCTCGAGCTGGTGCTGGCCGATCTGCAGTCGGCGGAGAAGCGGGCCGACAAGTACCGCAAGCAGGGCAAGGGCGGCGACAAGGAGGCGCTGTACCACGCCGCGATCGCCGACAAGCTGGTGGAGCTGCTCAACGAGGGCAAGCCCGCGCTCGCCGGCGAGTGGTCCGAGGAGGAGCGGGCCGGGCTCGCCGCCGCGCAGATGATCACCGCGAAGCCGGTGCTGTACGTGTGCAACGTCGACGAGAGCGGCCTGCACGGCAACGCGTTGGTCGACAAGGTCCGCGCGCGCGCCGCGACCGAGAACGCCGAGGTGGTGGTGATCTGCGCGAAGGTCGAGGCGGAGATCTCGGAGCTCGACCCGGCGGACCGGCCGGGGTTCCTGGCGGATCTGGGGTTGGCGGAGCCGGGCCTGGCGACGCTCGCGCGGGCGACCTACCGGCTGCTGGGGCTGGCGACGTACTTCACGGCGGGGCCGAAGGAGATCCGGGCGTGGACGATCCCGGTGGGCGCGAAGGCGCCGGCGGCGGCCGGGGTGATCCACACGGACTTCGAGAAGGGGTTCATCAAGGCGGAGGTGTACTCGATCCCCGACCTGATGGAGCTGAAGTCGGAGGCGGCGATGCGGGCGGCGGGCAAGCTCAGGATCGAAGGGAAGGAGTACACGGTGCAGGACGGCGACGTCATGCACTTCCGGTTCAACGTCTGAGATTCGAGATTTGTTGTTGTTGTGAGCCAACAGATACGCAAGCGAACATCGCACCGATACACATCCATTACACACTCGCGTAGGCTCGCTCCACAGGTAGGGTCGATGCGGGTGGGCCATGGCGTGGGGCTGTCGGTCGAGGACCGGGGCGGACGGTGGCTGCTCCGGTGGCGCCAGAACGAGGTCCAGCCGGACGGAACGACGAAGCGGGTCCAGCGGACCCGGATGTGCTTCACGGTCGAGGAGCTGCGGTCGAAGACCGCGGAGATCGAGGCGGCGCTGCGCGACTGCGGGTGGTGGCGTCCGCCGGAGGAGGCACGGCCGGGGATGCCGGTGGTGCCGAACGCCGAGGCTGCGGCGCTGGACTGGCTCGCGTGGAAGGTCGGGACGCGTGGGGCGGCGGCCAACACCCGCGGGAACCTGGCGCGCTCGATGAAGCGGTTCTTCGGGGAGCTGCGGCAGGTGGTCGGGCTGGCGGAAGAGGCGGCAGTCCCGGTGACGGCGATGACGGCGGCGAACGTGAACGCGGTGACGGCGCGGTGGAAGGACCGGTACGCCGAGGGGACGGTGTACCAGACGATCGCCGCGGTCGTGGACATGTGGACCTGGATCGCCGACGACCCGGACCGCTACCCGGACGTCCCTCGCCCGCCGTACAACAAGGACCGGGTATTGCCGACCACGCCGTCGTACGAGGCGCCGGAGGCGGTGCCGACCTGGGCGGAGACCGATGCGTGCCTGCGGCGGATCCGGCTGCCCTTCCCTCGCCGGATGGCGACGATCATGCGGTACACCGGGCTGCGGCTCGAGCAGGCGGCGATGGTCCACCGGGAGGACTTCGACCTGGCCAACGGGACGCTGCTGATCCGCAAGGGGAAGTCGCGGCGGGAGAAGGCGCTGATGCGCCGGGTGGCGGTGTCGCGGCACCTGGTGGCAGACCTCGGGACGTGGCTCACGGACCACGAGCCGGGGCCGCTGTTCCCGGATGCGAGGGTCGGCGACGATGGCGGGGTGGTGCCGATCCGGACATACCGGAACCAGACCCGGTACGTGACGGAGGCCTGGGAGGCGGCGACGGCAGCCGAGGAGGCGCGGAAGGAGGTGTGGGCGCCGCCGAACCGGAAGAAGAACCGGCCGGACCATGCGTTCCGGGCGTCGTTCCAAGCGGCGCTGGAGGCGAACGGGTACGGGGAAGCCCTGGTGGACTGGCTGGTGGGGCACGCACCCAAGACGACGCGCGGGAAGCACTACGCGCGCCCGGCGGAGAACATCCTGCGGGCGGCGGTGGACTCGATCCCTGCGATCGACTGGAGGGAGTCGCGGGACAACGTCGTGCCGTTGCGCCGGCGTGCTCGGGAATAGTACCGCTTCCCAGGAACCATCCACGCTCGAACATGCAGCGTGGGAAACGATTCCAGGCGTTCGAGGGGTGGTCTCTGGGTAGAAGAGGGTCGTGGTCCCCTACCCTGCCACCCGTGCCGAGCCTGGCGTCGCCGCTGTTCTGGCGGTCGGCGAGGCGGCGGTGTGCCTGCCGATGGAGCGGGCGGACGCGGAGGCGTGGCTGCGGGCGGTCGGCGTGGTGCGGCGGATCGGGCTCGGGCGGAGCCAGGTCGAGGTCGTGGTCTGGGGCGACGTGGTCGAGGCGATCCGGGCGAGCGTGAACGATCGGATGCCGCTGACGACGTGGCGGGCGGTTGCGGCGGCAGTTGGCGTGTCGGAGGACACAATCGCTCGGAAGCGGTCGGCGGCGAAGGACGAGAGCCAGCCGTGGTTCGAGGACGCGGAGGCGGCGCGGGACTGGTACGCGGCGCTTCTTCAGCCCAAGGAGTCGAAGCGGGCCCGCCGAGCGCAGGGGCGGGTGCAGGCCGGGGCCGTCGATTGGAACGCGGTCGCTCGGGGTCGGTGAGCCCTGTGCCGCCCTACCGCGACGCTCGCAGTGCGTAGAGGTTCTGTTTCCGGCGGGGATCGCGGCGGACCGAGATCCGCCAACCACCGACCACCTGGTCGCGTCGGCGGGCCAGCGCGATCCCGAACCGGGCCAGCTCGGCGCCAGCGCGCGGATCCGGCATCCAGAGCCCGGTTTCTACCGCGAGCGTGAGGAGCACGCGCCCATCGACCTCGGCCTCGCCGTGGACCTCGGCCCACCGCGCCACGAACACGAGCCAAAGGTCCTCCTCGGGGTTGGCCGCTGGAGCGAACTCGTCCCGATCGGCCAGGAACCCGTCGACGCCCGCGGACGCGAGGGCGCCCCCGATGACCGCCGACCAGCGGGTGAAGCTCCCGAGCGTCACGGATCCCTCCGGAGCGCCGTCCGCGAGCCACCCCCGGGCGAGGCTAAGCGCGGCGGAGACCAGCCGAGGCCGCTCGGAACGTACCCACGCCAGCAGGTCCGGGTAGCGGAAGCAGGCCCGGAGCCACGGCCGCTCGACCCCGGCGTCCAGGCGGATCCGTACGCACCGACGCGCGAGCTCGCGGGACGTCGACGGGTTGTTCGCGGTGGCGACCCAGATCGCGCGGTTCGGCAGGTGGACCACCGCCGACTGGCCCAGCAGCCGGTCGGACCACCGGTCCTTGGTCAGTGCGGCGGCCAGGCTCGGCGAGTCGAGCGTGTGGTTGACGTTGTCGAGCAGGACGAGCGTTGGCGAAGCGAGGAGCAACGCGGTCAGCTTCTTGCGGACCTCCTCCTCGCGCGTCGGCAGCGGCGTCGGGTCCGCTGGCGTGCCGGTCGCGAGCAGGTGAGCGACGTCGGCGAGGAGCGTCTTGCCCGTGCCTTCGGTTGGGGCTTCCACCAGGTGGAGCGGTGTGGGGCCGTCGATCAGGTGCCGCACGAGGGGGACGAGGAGGAGCGCGAGGGCGTGGGCCCGATCGCTCGGTCGAGCGAACGGGAAGTCGCCCAGGACGTGGTCGAGGAGGAGCGACCTTGCCTCGTCCCTGGTCGGCGCTACCCGGTCGAGAGCGCGAAGCTGCGACGGGAGCTGGCAGTACAGGCCGCTGTCGGCGTCGTGACCCGAGGTCGAGAGCACCGAACCGTCGCGGCGCAGCACCGGGAGCGGGGTCAGCCCGATGAGCCGCGGTACGGCGCCGGAGGGGAGCGCAACCATGTCCCGTGCGATGTCGGCCGGTACCCGGGCGGGCCGGTCCGCGCCCTCCTCCTCGCGGAACCAGTCGGCGACGCGATGCAGCAGTCCAGAGAGTCGGACCGGATCGAGGGGCTCGAGGCCATCCTCGGTCACCCACACCAGCGCGGTGCCATAGCGGAACACGCGGCTCCCAGCGTCGGAGCCGAGCAGGACCTGCCAGCACTCCTCGACGAGCTCGCGCGCCTGGCGACCCGACACGACCACGTGGGGCAGCGTCACGACGGCTCCGGCTCGCGGGTGTCCCACAGGAGCTCCTGGGCGATGCCGCGGAGGTAGCGGCTGGCGACCAGGTCCCGCCGCACGTCGGGCGAGAGTGGGCGTTTGCGGTTGACGAGCTGGCTCCAGTACGATCTCGACAGGCCGAGGTGGTCGGCGAAGCGCGCGTGGGAGAGGTGGCTCCGGTCGAGCACGTCTTGGACGGTGTCCGTGCGGAGCCAGAACGAGCGACGACGATGCATGGGCGATCTCCTTGCGATGGGGTCTGATTCGCAAGGTAGGTCGCCGATGAGCTGGAGGTCGGCGGTTTCGTTTCCCACCAGGGCAGACCCGGAATACCGCCGTTCGCCGTCTTCGGCGTGGTGAGGACCAACGCATCGACCGCCGCAACCCCCCGCACCTCCCGCAGGCGTCGACGGGGAGCACCTCGTCGCGGGGGTCAACCACCCGTGCGCCGACCACCCGTCGGGCTTCCGACGAGTTCGTAGGTCTGGAACGGAGAGCGGCCGTGGGCGAGCGCCCGGACGAGCCCTTCGGCGACCAGGCGGGTCAGGACCTTGCCGACGACGGGCCGCGAGCAACCGAGGGCATCGGCGATCTGGCGGGTGGTGCGTCGGGAGTGGCGGAGGATCTGGTCGAGGACCTGCGCCGTCCGGGCGTCCGGAGGTCGCGCTGCGGGAGCGGGGGGTTGGGTACGAGCGGAGTTGCGTCCCTGGACGGCATCAACGGGAGGTCG
>JBEBJC010000603.1:0-5358 GCA_040080105.1 Myxococcota bacterium | reverse complement strand
GGCGGGCGCCGATCGGGATGGCCGGCGTCGGGATCGCGCTCGCCACTGCGCTGGCGGTGCACCGGGGCGCCGCGTTCGAGGTGTCCCTCGGGGAGGGGTTCGGTGGCGTGGAGGCGGCGGTGTGGCTCTCGTTGATCGGGGTGTCGCTCGCCGGCGCCGCGACCTTCGTCCCGCGCGGCCTGCAGACCCCAAGCGGCGCTCGACCGCTGGTGGGCTCGTTGTTGACCGCCGCGCTGGCGGGCCCCGGGGCCGCCGTGTCCCCGTGGCTGCTCGGGGTGGTGCTGCCCGGGGTGGTGCTCACCACCACCGCTGCGCGGATCGCGCGCGGGAGTCGGGCGTGGCCCGAGCTCGCGGCGGCCGTGGCCGCAGCGGCGGCGTTGGTCGGCGGCTGGCCCGGTCGGCCGTCTCACGTCGGCGACGCCGTGTGGCTCGGCCTGTCGGTGGTGGTCGGGTTCTGGTTCGTCGCGACTCGCACGCTGCTGGCGCGGAGAGAGGCATGATCGCGTTGTGGTCGGGACTCGCGCTGGCCGCCGTGGTGACCGAGACCCCTCCGGTGCAGGGCGCGGAGACGGTGATCGCGATGACCGACGCCGAAGGCGCGCCGGCCTCGGGTGAGACGGTGCGGGTGGTCCATCGGCCGGGCCTCGCAGGGGAGAAGGAGCTGGCGGTAGGGATCACCGACGGGCGCGGACGGGTCCGCTGGACCCCGGAGCAGGCCGGGGTCGCGCGGATCCGCGCCGGCGACGAGCTGCTGGCGGTGGTGATCACCCCGAGCGCCGTTCCGGCGTCTACCCCGCTGCTGCTCGGGCTGCTCGGGCTCGCCTCCGTCCTCGCCGTCGGGTGGTCCGCGGTCGAGTGGGCGCGCCGATGATCCGGATCGCACACGCGACCGACATCCACTGGTTCGCCGCCCCTCGCCTCGCCCAGTTGACCGGCAAGCGGATCTTCGGCACCGCCAACCTCTACCTCCGCGGGCGGCGCCGCGCGTTCGACGAGGGGGTCCAAGCCGAGCTGGTGGCCCACCTCCTCGCGCAGCGCCCCGACCTGGTGTTCATCACGGGAGACCTCACCGCCCAAGCGCTGCCCGAAGAGTTCGCGAAGGCGCGGCGCGCGCTCGAGCCACTGTTGGCCGAGGTGCCCACGCTGATCCTCCCCGGCAATCACGACCTGTACACCGCGGACGCGGAGCGAGACCAGACGTTCCACCGGACGTTCGCTCCGTGGGCGGGGCGAGCCGAGCCGCGGGGGCTGATCCGCGCTCGGGTCGGGCGGATCCGGGTGCTCGGGCTCGACCCGAACCGCCCGCTGTGGGTGCGGTCCTCGGGCAAGATCCCGCCCGATCAGCTCGAGGACCTCGCGTCCGAGCTGGCGGACCCGGCGGGGGACCCCGTCGTACTCGGCCTGCACTACCCCCCGGTCGACCGGCACGGAGCGCGGTACGACGGAGCCGGCCACGGTCTGGTGAACGCGGCCGAACTGATCGACGTGCTGGAGCGGGCGGTGGTGCGCCCCCTGTTCGTGGCGGTCGGCCACGTGCACCACGGGTTCCGCTCCGCGATCCGCCTGTCGGACGGCTCGGAGATCCCGGTGTTCGACTGCGGCTCGTCGGGGCACGCGCACCAGCCGGCCCTCCACCGAGCCGCCGCCACCGCGACCTACTCCATCACCGACGACGGGGAGGTGCGGTGTGACCGGTGGATCCACGACGGCGAGCGGTTCGCTCCCGAGCCCGGCGGGGCGTTCACCAGCGGCGGATGACGCCGCCGGTCACCAGCCGTAGTCGGGGGTGGCGCCGCCGCGCAGGCTGCCGTCGAGCAGCTGCACCCGCACCCGGTCACCCGCGCGCGGAGGGAGCGCGTCTGCGCCGATCAGCAACAGGCCGTCGGCCCGCACCATCGACGTGAGCACCCCGCTGGACTGCGAGCCGGTGGCGCGGACCCGGATCCCGTCCGCCCCCCGCTCGAGCTGCACCCGGACGAGCTGCGCGCGCCCGGGGGCGTCGCCGAGCGGCTCGGCGGCGACGGCGTCGATCACCGGCAGGTACGGGTGGGGGTCTCCGACCGCGTGACGGAGGTACGGCCGCACGAACTGCAGGAAGTTCACCATGCAGCTCACCGGGTTCCCCGGCAGGCCGAACAGCGGCACCTCCCCGCTCCACCCCATCGCGAGCGGCTTGCCGGGCCGCATCCGCACCCGCCAGAAGTCCATCTCGGCGCCGAGGGAGGTGAACGCGTCCTTCACCACGTCGAACGCGCCCACCGACACCCCGCCGGTGGTGAGGACCACGTCTGCGTTGTCGACCGCGTCGCGCAGTCGCTCGACCACCTCGGCCAGGCGATCGGGCGCGATCCCGAGGTCGAGCGGCACGGCGCCCGCTTCGAGCACGAGCCCCGCCAACGAGGCGTTGTTCGACGACCAGATCTGCCCCGGGCCGAGCGGAGTCCCCGGCGCGATCACCTCGTCGCCGGTGGACAAGATCGCCACCACCGGCCGCCGTCGCACCTCGAGGCGGGTGAGCCCGAGGCCGGACGCGAGGCCGATCGCCGCCGGTCCGAGCGACATCCCGGCGGACAACACCCGCTGACCCTCCGACACGTCCTCGCCCCGCCGGCGCACGTGTTTTCCGGGGAACGCCCGGATCCGCACCCGGACCTCGCCCTCCCGCGCGCCGTCGGTGTCCTCGACCATCACCACCGCGTCGGCGCCCTCGGGGAGCGGCGCGCCGGTCATGACCCCGATCGCCGTGCCCGGCTCGACCTGCGCCCGAGCGACCGAGCCCGCGCCCACGACCTCGAGCAGCCGCAGCACGACTTCGTCTTCCCTGGTGTCGGCGGCGCGGACCGCGTACCCGTCCATCGCCGAGTTGTCCCACGGCGGGATCCACGCGGTCGACACCAAGTCTCGGGCGAGAACCCGCCCGTACGCGTCGGCCAACCGCACGCTCTCGGTCGGCATCGGGCGGACCCGCCCCACGATTCGCTCCACCGCTTGCTCGACGGTCAGCAACGGCCCTCCTCCGGGGCCCTGCCGTAACGCGGCGGGCGACCGATCAGGAGTTCGAGCGCTGGATCTTCAGCTTCTGGCCCGGCTGGATCACCGACGACCCTCCGAGCTCGTTCCACTGCTTCAGCTCGGACACCGTGCAGTCCGACCGCTGGGCGATCTTCGACAGGCTGTCGCCAGGCCGGACCGTGTAGGTGGTCCACGCCACCGACGGCGCCCCGGGGCCGCTCACCGACAACTTCTGCCCGACCTCGATGTGCGACGGGTCGTCGATGCCGTTCCAGCTCTGGAGCTTCGCGGCCTCCACGCCGTACTTCTTCGCGATCAGCGTCAGCGTCTCCCCGCGGGCCACCGTGTGGGTGGTGGGGGCGGCAGCGGCAGCAGGGGCAGCGGCCCCTTTCCCGCCGGCCGGCACCTTCAGCTTCTGCCCGACCACGATGGTCGAGGTGGTGAGGTGGTTGGAGTCCCGCAGGGCCTCCACCGTGGTCCCGTAGCTCCCGGCGAGCTTCGACAGCGTGTCGCCGCGGGCGACCACGTGGACGACCTCCTTCGGCGGAGGCGGCGGGGCCGCGGCCTTCGGCGCCGAGCGGGCCGATCCGGACGACCTCGGCTCGGACGGCGTGGCGGCCGCGACGGCGTCGGGCCCGTCGCCGGTGCGCGGGATGATCAGGCTCGCGCCCACCGTGATGCGGTTCACGTTGCGCAGCCCGTTGGCGTCGGAGATCGCGTCGACCGTGGTGCCGTACTTCCCGGCGATGATCGACAGCGACTCGCCCCGCTTGACCGTGTGGTGCACCGTCACCAGCCGCTCGGAGGCAGGCACCCTGTCGAGCGCCGCGACGAACGTGCTCTTCTTCCCTGCCGGGACCCGGAGCTCGTAGCCCTCGGGCGGCGTCGCGTACCGGCGGAGCGCCGGGTTCAGCGCCTTCAGGTCGTCGAGGGTCATCCCGGCGCACTCGGCGAGCACGCCGAGCTCGACCGAGCCGTCGACCTTCGCCACGTCGTAGGTCAGCTCTTCTTGGTAGGTGATCCCGGTGAACCCGTAGCGCTCGGGGTGCTTGCCGATGATCGCGGCGGCCATGATCTTCGGCACGTAGTTCTGGGTCTCGGAGTGGAGCAGATCGCCGTCGGCGATCTTCCAGAAGTCCTTCGTCCCCGCCTTGTCGATCGACCGCCGGACCCGCCCTGGGCCTCCGTTGTACGCGGCCCACGCGAGCCGCCAGTCGCCGAACATGTGGTGCAGCTCGCCGAGGAAGTCGATCGCAGCGCCGAGCGCAGCCTCCGGGTCGCGCCGGTCGTCGACCCACCAGTCGATGCGGAGGTCGTACACCTTGCCGGTGGACGGGATGAACTGCCACAGCCCGGCCGCGTCGGAGTGGCTGTACGCGTAGGTGTTGTACCCGCTCTCGATCATCGACAGGTACACGAGGTCCTGCGGCAGGCCGGCCTCGGCCAGCGCGGCGCGCATCATCGGCTGGTACCGGGTGGACCGCCCGAGCCACCGCTCGTAGTACACCCGCCCCGAGCCGGTGAAGTACCGCATCCACTTCACCACCGAGTCGTTCACCTCGATCGGGATGTCGAACTCACTCGGGTCGATCTGGTCGAGGAACAGAGGATCGTGCGCGAGCGCCGCCGCCGGGTCGGCGTACAGCCCCACCGGCACCGGCGCCCCGGAAAGGTCGTCGGTCAGCCCGCGCTCCGCGAGCTCCTCGGCCTCGACCTCGTGGATCGCCTCGACCTGCTCGGCCGACGGCTGTTCCCCCTCCATCCGATCGACCCACTCCCACACGCCGTCCGCGGTGACCCGCGCGTCGGTGCGGACCACCGCCTCCCCGGCGGGCGCGTCGGGATCCGGCCCTGAGGCAGGCGGAGCTTCGGCTGCCGGGACGACGGCGGCGTCGGGGAGCTGCGCGCCCTTCTTCCGGAACGGGGGGAACACCCACCCGCGCCTCGAGGAGTCGTCGGCGGCGGAGGCTTCGTCCCCCCACGACACCGCGACGAGGACGCCGGCGAGACCGAGGACGCGACACAGGTGGATCAGCTTCATGGTGGATCCGGGGGAATCGAGTTCGGGCGCGGCTGGCGCCGGAAGGGGGAGAATCCTTGAGGTAGTATCACATGGGTGGTGTTGACTCGGCAACACCCTTCGGCCGCGAGGCGGTGGGGGCGACCCCGACCGGAGCCCACCGACGGACGGTCAGCCTTCGAACAGGCAGCGCAATTCGAGGTCGGATCGACCCGTCCGACGCGCGAGCCCGATCCGTTCTTCGATCGCGCTGCGCCGCGCGCGAGCGTGGGCGGACGGGGCACCGCCGGATAGGCCGGCCCCATGGTGCAGGGGTTGTACGGCAT
>JBEBJC010000602.1:0-5362 GCA_040080105.1 Myxococcota bacterium | reverse complement strand
ACCGTGCCCACCGCGACGATCGCCAGCCCGACCGCCCAGTCCCCGGCCGACAGCCCGGCGGCGTAGGTGTAGGTGGTGGCGCCGAGCCCAGGCTCGACCACGCTGTCGCGCGGCGGAGGGAGCTCCCCGATCCCCACCCGCCAGCCGGAGATCACGTCCGCCAGCCATTGGAGCTCGGTCGGGCTCATCCCGTCCCCCGGGACGTCGAGCGGGCCGTCGTCGGTGTCGACGCGGAGCACCCACGCGCCTCCGTCTCGCACCACCGACGCCCCGAGCACCTCGGTCCGGCTCCGGCGCACCGTGTGACCGTTCGCGGTGACCTCGAGCGCGCCCGGGTCGAGCGCGACCACCGGCGCCGACGCCGAACGGATCTGACGGGTGAACAGGGGCACGAGCGCGGCGAACATCCCGCCGAACGCCGGGTTGAACGACAACAGCCCACCGAGCGCCGCCCCGAGCAGCGCGGCCTGCATCGGCGCGGTCACCTGGCCGCGCAGCTTGGCTTCGAGCCGCCGGCCGTCGATCGCCGCCCACGGAAGCGGGGTGCCTGCCCAGTCCATCCGTCCTCCCGCGGGGGTACGTGCAACAGCGGCGGTGTCCTGCACTACGGAGGGGTCGCGCTCCCGGTCGACGTCGGCGTGCCGCCCGACAACGTGCGACCCGAGCAGGTCGCGTCGTACCCGGCGGCGGTCATCCGCTCGGCGACCCGCTCACAGTCGTCCTCCACTCCCCGCGCGAGCTTCGGGATCTCCGCGCCGATCGCGTCGTCGGTCACCAGCTGGAACTGCGGCGACTCGAGCAACGCGCCGCAGAACAGCCGCACCTGACCCTCGAACTCCGGCGTGTTCTCCGCGGGATCGGTGAATGACCGCCCGAGGACCGCCTCGATCAGCGGCTGCTCCTCCGGGGTGATCGCCCCGCTGGTCAGCCGGTCCCGCACCGCGGCCGCGACGTCGCCCACCGTGGCGTCCGACGAGGTCGCCTCGGTCAGGATCTGGTCGATCACGTCGCTGCCGGTGCGCGGCTCACCGGAGCAGGTCCCGAACTCGGTCTCGAACGTCAGCAGGCCCTGGAAGTCGGTGCCGCGGTGGCCGGGGTCACTCTCGCGCAGGAACACGCCCACCGAACCTTGCAGGATCTCCTCGTCCCCTCCCCCGCCGGCCGAGAACCACAGGTCGCGCGCCTTCCAGTCGAGGTTCAGGTGCGCGCTCCGCAGCAGCGCCCGCGCCGGGAGCCGGTGGGCCGCGTCGGTCGGGCCGTTGCGCCGCTCGTGGGGGTCGGTCGCGGCGACGGTCCACGGGTCGAACACCGGCTCGAGCCCGAACGGCACCGCGTCACACGTCGCGGGGAGCCCAGGGTTGAAGTACGGATCGGCGGTGACCGCCACCAGCAGCTCGCGCAGCGAGAACCCGCTGGTCGCGAGCACGTCGGCGAACGCCTGTTGCCGCTGCATCTGCGCTTCGTTGCGCGGGAACAGGTGCGCCACCACCAGGTCGGCGCCGGTCGCGGTCGCCCACACCTGGCTGCCGAGGTTCGCCCCGACGAGGTACGCGAACGCCTCGGCGCCGTCGACCGAGCCGTCGGCGCCGACCGTCAGCCCCTTGCCGCGCATCGACTCGACCCCGGCGAACAGGTCGCGCTCGAGGTCGTACACCGAGCCCTGGCCGTCGCCGTACTCGCGGATGAAGTACGCCGACTGCTGTCCGATCTGATCGGTGCGGGGGAGGCTGTCGGGCGCGGCGAGCCCGCCACAGTCGGAGTCCCAACCCCACGGCTCGGCGTTGCCGTCGGTGATGTCGCCGTACCGGAACATCGCGTACGCTTCGTCGAACTCGCGCCCGACCGGGGCGCCGAGCAGCGCGCGCTCGAAGTGCCCGGGCATCTGCCAGGTCCGGTCGGACTTCGGGTCGGTGCCGTCGGTGGTGGAGAACTCGGAGTTGTGGCAGTTCATGCACACCAGGTTCCGGCCGACGTACGTGCGGTAGAACAGCTCCCCGTAGTTCACCCGCCGGTTGTACTCGAGCTGCTCCTCGCTCACGTTCGCGCCGGTGGTGGGCTTCTCCATCCGCGCGAACAGGTGGCCGCGGTAGATCGACGACACGTCGTCGGCGACGAGCGCGTCGACGATCACGTCGGCCATGACGAACCGCTGGTTGTACGTGGCCTCGGTGGGCCCGTTGCGGTTCATGAAGTCGGTGAGCGAGCCGTTGTGCTCCGCCAGCGCCGGGCGGGCGAAGCACTCGTCGAACTCCTTGTCGCCGACCCGCGCCACGTACAGCGCGTCGGTGAACCAGTCCGCCCACGCCACGAGGTACTCGAGGTCTTCGGTCATCGCCCGAACCACCGACTCGCGGCCGTACGCGCCCGCCATCTGGGCCCAGTACGAGACCTCGGCCGCGCCGTGGGGGCGGCGGCCCCACACGAGGGGCATCACCCGCGCGACCCACGCGGCGTCGCCGGCGTCGCACACGTTGGGCAGCGGGTCGTCGCGATCCATCGGCGCGAGCACCACGTGAGGATCGGGCTGGACGTTCGGGTCGGGCCCCTCGCCGTCGGGGTCACACGCCAGCATCCACCAGGTGAGCGGGGCCATGGTCAGGTCCTCCCCAGGACGTGCTGGTTGAGCCAGGTCAGCGCAGAGAGCTCACTCGTCGCGTCGCGGATGTCACCGACCGCGAACGACTCGGAGGTGAACGGGTAGATCCCCATCGCCGCGAGGCAGGCCGCGCGCAGCTCGGCCGGGGTCACGTAGTCGGTGGCGCTGCCGTCGGGGCCGATCGCTCCGAGCACCCCCGCTTGATCCGGGCCGACCGGCCCTCCGAGCAGCAACGTCACGAACCCGTACGGGTGGTGGTTCGTGCCGTTGCCGAACTGGATGTACGGGGTGCGACCGAACTCGGTGGTGATGACGATCATCGTCTTGTCGAGGTCGATCTTCGCCGGATCCCCCTCCCCCGGGGCGTTGATCCGGTCGACCAGCGACTGAAGCATCGCGCTGCCGTTGACGGCCTGGGTGTACGGGTGCTCGAAGTGGGTGTCGAACCCTCCGCCGCCGTCCGCGACGAACAGGCTCCCGCCGTCGATCACGTTGACGTACCGCGCCGGATCGATCGGGTTGTTCAACAGCGAGGCGGCGGCGCGGATCCCGACCTTGGTGTGGTCGAGCGAGGTCGTGTCGTCACACTGCGCGCCACCCTCCGGCTCGAGCAGGTCGACCCCGAGCACCTCGGCGAGCTCCGGGGCGTTGGTGACCGAGGTGAGCGAGTACTCGTGATCCTCGACCGCGCGGGACCGCAGGCGGACGCCCTCCTTGTCGGAGTGCCGCAGAACCGAGGCGTCGCGGTAGTGGGCGAGCAGCGCGTCGACCGACGGCCGGGTCTGCGGGGTCAGGTGGGACCGCGACAGGATCTGGGCCAGGTTGTTCGCGGAGTTGATCTCGAGCGACAACGGCCGGGCCGCGCCGGGGTGGGACCCGGCCGAGCTCGCCGCCCGCAGGTTGTCGGTGTTGATGTCGGTGTTCGGGGTGAGCACGTAGCTGTACGGGGTGATCCGCCCGGCCGACCCCTGGTCGAGGAAGTACCGCTGGACGTGGGTGCCCATGCCCGCCATCCGCACGTTTCCGAGGCGCATCCCGGACAACATGTACGGGATCGCGGCCTCGTGGGGCTCGAGGTCGTGCCGCGTCACCACCACCCGCAGCCGCGACAGCAGGTCCGCGCGCTGCTTGAACGGGGTCGCGACCGGCCCCAGGTTCACCGTCATCCCCGCCGCGTCGGTCGCGAACGGGGTCAGCCAGGTCGCGCTGTCGGTGATCCCACAGTCCCCGGCGTAGATCCGGTTGTGGTCACTCGCGAACAGGTGCCACTGCTGGTTCGGGTAGTCGGGGTCGTTCGGGCGGCCGTACTCCTCTACCGCGTAGAACGACTCGAACGGCGCGAACCCGCCGTACATGAACACCTCGAGCACGCTCTCGGCGCGCACCCCCGACTGCAGCAGCGCGGCGGCGGCAGCGTCGGTCGGCGCCGAGCCCCACGCCGCGCGCGCCCCGCGGGGGAGCAACGTCGCTCCGGCCATGACCGCTGCCGAGCCTCTCAGGAAGTCACGCCGCCGCATCGGGTCCCCCAGGGATCGAAGACTCAGGTTGTGCCCCGTAGCCTACGCCCGCTAAGTGAAGGTTTCGTCACGGAGTGAAGGTCGATGACCCAACGACTGCGGGACCGCGCACGGCGCCGGGCAGGCGCGTTCGCGGTGGACGGGCTGTTCAAGGGCGCGAGCGCGGTCGGCCGGTGGCTGCCGGCGGCCCGCCCGGCCATCCACGGGGTGGAGGTGATCCGCGACGTGCCGTACGTCGCGTCGGGCGATCGGATGCACCTGCTCGACGTGTACCGCCCGGTCCGCCCGCCTCCCGGGTTCGTGCGGGGCGGCCGGCTGCCGGCGATCGTGTACCTGCACGGCGGCGGGTTCCGGATGCTGGACAAGGACTCGCACTGGCTGCCGGGGCTGATCTACGCGCGGCGCGGGTACGTGGTGTTCGTGGTGAGCTACCGGCTCGCCCCGGCGCACCCGTTCCCCGCGGCGATCGAAGACGCGGCGCAGGTGCTCGGTTGGCTCGCCGCGAACGGGGAGCGGTACGGAGCCGACCTCGACCGGGTGGGGTTCGCCGGCGAGTCGGCGGGCGGCAACCTCGTGGCCTCGCTGACCTTGTGCACCACCTTCCGTCGGCCGGAGTCGTTCGCGCGCGCCGCGTTCGACACCGGGATCGTGCCGAAGGCCGCGATGCCCGCGATGGGGTTCTTCCAGGTGAGCGACCCGGGCAGGTTCGGGTTGAAGTCGGCGTTCATGCGAGATCGCATCGAGGAGGTGCAGCACGCGTACCTCCCGGACGGGGTGTCGCGCGACCTGGCCGACCCGTTGTTGGTGTTGGAGCGGGACGACGCGCCCGAGCGCCCGCTCCCTCCGTTCCACGCGTTCTGCGGGACGGCGGACCCGCTGATCGACGACACCCGCCGGCTCGCGTCCGCGCTCGAGCGGCGCGGGGTGCGGCACGAGGTGAGCTACTGGGAGGGCGGCGTCCACGCGTTCCACATGTTCGTGTTCGTGTCGCAGGCGCGCGAGGCGTGGGCCGAGGTGCTCGCGTTCGCCCAGCGGGAGGTCGCCGGGGTCGACGCGCCGCTGCGGCCGATGCCGTGGGCGCGGCCGGTGCCGTAGCGCCTACCGGCGGTACGACACCCCGACGCCGCCCGCCAACCCGCGCGAGCTGTTGTTCGCCCACAGCTCGGTCGCGATCCGCGGCTCGATCGCGACCCCGTCCGCCACGTCGATCAGCGCCGACGCGGAGACCCCGAGGAACTCGCGGCTGTAC
>JBEBJC010000020.1:0-22862 GCA_040080105.1 Myxococcota bacterium | reverse complement strand
CTGGTGCAGGACGGCCGCGGGGTCGAGCGCGACGCCGACCGCGCGGTCGCGCTGTACCGCCAGGCCTGTGACGGCGGGCTCGGGGTCGGCTGCTCGAACCTCGGGATGATGTACGAGTCGGGCACCGGGGGGGCGCGGATCGACCCGGCGAAGGCGAAGGCCGCGTTCGCCGAGGCGCTGGTCGCGTACCGGGCGAGCTGCGCCGGCCCCACGCCCACGTACTGCGCGAACCTCGGGTGGATGCTCGAGTCCGGCAGGGGTGGCGCGGCGAACGGCGAGGAGGCGCTCGCCGTGTGGCAGCGCGGGTGCGACGGGGGCGACGCGGACGCGTGCGTGAACCGGTGGCTGCACGACCTCGAGCTCGGCGGCGACGTGTCGCGGGTGATCTCCGGGCTGCGGGAGCAGTGCGCGGCCGAGGCCCCTTCCTCGTGTGGTCCGCTCGCCCGCGCCCTCGCCCCGACCGAACCGGAGGCGGCGTCGGGGTTCGCGGCGCGCGGGTGCGAGCAGGGCGACGCGGTGGCGTGCGGCGTGCTCGCGGTGCTGCTGCGCGCCGGCGACGCTGCGGGGTCGAGCGCCGCGTGGGAGCGGGCGTGTCGGCTCGGGCTGGCCGAAGGGTGCCGCGCGGTGGTCGACGAGCAGGTCGGGCGCGGCTCGTTGTCCAGCCCTGCCGGTCGCGACGCGATCGTGGAGCACCTGCGCCAGGCGTGTCACATCGGCGACGCCCGCTCGTGTGCGGTGTTGGCCTCCGGCTCGAGCGGCACCGAGCTCGGCCGGCCCGATCCGACGCGGGCCACCGTGTACTGGGGGGAGGCGTGTCGGCTCGGGCTGCCCGACGCCTGCGTGGAGCTGCTGCGCACCGGGCAGGACCTGCCGCTCGACGGGGAGGTGCGCGCGCGGTTCCTGGGCGACGCTTGTGGTCAGGGGGTGGCCGAGGCGTGTGGGGTCACACCGCCGGCGCGGTGAGGAACCGCGCCATCACCCGAGCCATCCGCGCGTGATCGGCGGAGCCGCACTGCTCTCGGATCGAGTGCATCGACAACATCGGGTTGCCCACGTCGACCGACCGCACGCCCAGCCGCGACGAGACCAGCGGCCCGACCGTGCTGCCACACGCGAGGTCCGACCGGTGGACGTACCACTGGTACGGCACCTCGGCCGCCTCGCACAACAACACGAACATCGCCGCGGTCGCGCCCTCGGTCGAGTACCGCACGTTCGCGTTGGTCTTGATCGCCGGCCCGCCGTTGAGCTTCGGGGCGTGGTCCGGCTCGGACTTGTCGGGGAACGCCGGGTGCAGCGCGTGCGCCATGTCGGCCGACACCAACACCGTGTGCACCAGCGCCTGATCGAGGGCGCCGCCCGCCAGCCGGCCGAGCACCATCTCGAGCGCGCGACCGTCGGCGCCGCGGTTCGTGTGGCTGCCGATCTCCTCGTGGTCGAACAGCGCGACCACCGAGGTCGCGACCGGGGCTGCGGCCTCCACCAAGGCGGTGAGGGCGGCGTGGCACGAGCCGAGGTTGTCGAGCCGGCCGGAGAACACGAACTCGCCGTTCGCGCCGCCGATCGCCGCAGGGGTCAGGTCGAACAGCGACAGGTCCCAGGTGAGGATCGCGTCGGGCGCACAGTCGGCCGCCTCCGCGATCAGCCGACGGAGGGGGTCCGGACCGTCGGCCGCCAGCGCGAGCACCGCTGGGAGCTGGGTCTGGGCGTTCAGCTTCAGCCCGTCTTCGTTCACCGAGCGGTTCAGGTGGATCGCCAGCGTGGGCACCCGCGCCACCGGTCGCCGGATCTCGACCAGGCGCGTCTGCACGCCCGAGCCGCCCCGGAGGTGCACCGCGCCGGCGATGCCGAGGTCGCGGTCGACCCAGGTGGCGATCTGGGCGCCTCCGTACACCTCGACCCCGACCCGGACGTAGCCGCCGCTGACGCTGGCCGGCTGCGGCTTGATCCGCAGGTTCGGGCTGTCGGTGTGCGCCGCGATCAACCGGAACCCGGCCCGCGCCGGCGCCTCGGTCCCCACGCGGAACGCG
This sequence comes from Myxococcota bacterium, assembly GCA_040080105.1. Lineage (GTDB taxonomy): Bacteria > Myxococcota_A > UBA796 > UBA796 > JACKER01. The sequence continues at coordinate 20,832 of JBEBJC010000020.1, read as the reverse complement.
AACAGCGTGCCACCCTGGCGCAGGTAGCCGGCCGTTCCGGCCGCGAGCCCGTCGAGCGGGTCGGTGGCGGAGAACTCCCGGAACCCCGAGGCGTCGAGCCACGCCGCGCTGGTGGCCACCGCGTGTTGCGGGGTGACGCTGCGATCGAGATAGGTCAGAAACCGCGCCAGAACGTCGTCCATGCCCGCCCGCTAACCTGGTGCGCCGGCGGGGGCAGGGTTGTCGGTCCGCGGATCGTGATTACCCACCCAGCGACTCGTTCGGAGGCAGAAATGTCCGCGACCCAACACGGCTTCAAAGCCGAGGTCCAGCAGCTCCTCAACCTGATGATCCACGCGGTGTACTCGGACCGCGAGGTGTTCGTGCGCGAGCTCGTGTCGAACGCGGCCGACGCGCTCGACAAGGTGAAGTTCGTGGAGCTCACCCGGCCCGACCTGCGCGGGTCGGGCCACGAGGCGCCCGGCATCGACTGGTCGGTGAACAAGGACGCCCGCACCCTGACCGTCGAGGACGACGGCATCGGCATGACCGCCGACGAAGTGGTCGAGAACCTCGGCACGATCGCGAAGTCCGGCACCAAGGCGTTCCTGGAGAAGGTGAAGGCGGAGAGCAGCTCGGGGCCGAAGCTGATCGGCCAATTCGGGCTCGGGTTCTACTCGGCGTTCATGGTCGCCGACGAGGTGGTGGTCGAGTCGTTGTCGGCCGAGCCCGGCGCCGAGCCGGTGAAGTGGACCAGCGAGGGCCAGGGCACGTTCTCGGTCGAGCCGGGCACCCGCGCGACCCGCGGCACGTCGATCACGCTGAAGCTTCGGGAGGACGCCGGGGAGTTCCTCGATCCGATCAAGCTCAAGGGCGTGATCCGCAAGCACAGCAACTTCCTCCACCACCCGATCCGGGTCGACGGCGACGCGGCGAACAGCGGCAAGGCGCTGTGGGCGGAGCCGGCGTCTCAGGTCACCGACGAGGAGGCCGAGACGTTCTACCGGTCGATCGCGATGGACTGGCAGCCCCCGGCGCGCCGGATCCACACCTCGGTCGACTCGCCGATCCAGTACCACGCCCTGCTGTTCGTCCCGCGGGACCGGCCGTACGACCTGTTCCACCCCGAGGCGGCGAAGGGGCCGCGGCTGTACGCCCGCCGGGTGTTGATCGAGGAGCACGCGCAGAAGCTGCTGCCCGACTGGCTCCGGTTCTTGCGCGGGGTCGTCGACAGCGAGGACATCTCGCTCAACGTGAGCCGGGAGATGGTCCAGCGCACCCCGGTGGTGCGCAAGATCCACGAGGGGCTCACCAAGCGGGTGCTCAAGGATCTCGGGGAGTGGGCCGCCGCTCCGGCTCCGGAAGGGGAGGAGGGAGAGAAGGCCCCCACGTACGCCGAGTTCTGGCGGAACTTCGGCGTGTTGTTGAAGGAGGGGTACTACCACGAGCGGTCGAAGTGGGGTGAGCTGCTGGTGCCGCTGCTCAGGTTCAACGCGACGTCCCACGCCGACGCAGACGGGCTGTTGTCGTTGGCCGACTACCGCAAGGCCATGCCGCCGGGTCAGGACACGATCTGGTACCTGTCGGGGGAGTCCCGCGCCTCCGCGCTCGCGAGCCCGCACCTCGAGGCGTTCAAGAAGCGGGGGTGGGACGTCCTTCTGCTCACCGACGCGGTCGACGAGTGGCTGATCAGCGGGCTGACCGAGTACGACGGGATGCCGGTGAAGTCGGTGGCGCGCGGGTCGCTCGACCTCGGCGAAGAGGAGGGTGAGAAGGTCGATCTCGCGAGCTTCGGCCCGTGGCTCAAGGGGCTGTTGGGTGAGTCGGTGTCGGACGTGCGCGAGAGCTCGCGCCTCACCGACTCGGCGGTGGTGCTGGTCGACGCCGACGACGGCATCTCCGGCAACATGGAGCGGATCCTGAAGCAGGTGAGCCCCGACGGCATGGGCAAGAGCAAGCGCATCCTCGAGCTGAACCCGCGCCACCCGCTGATCAAGAACCTGACCCAGCTCACGTCCGCCGGGAAACAGGTCGAGGCCGAGCTGTTGGCGCGCATGTTGTACGACGAGGCCACGCTGCTCGACGGGTCGGTGCAAGACCCAGCGGCGCTGGGCCGTCGCCTGCAGGACCTGCTCACGCGAGCCTCCACCGCCGCTTTGGGATAGGGTGCCCACAGGAGGCCCCTCTCATGCGGGTCGCGCTGTTCTTCGACGGAAAGAACCACATGAAGGACCTGCGCCGCACGGCGCAGGACAAGTGGATCGACCACGGCGCGCTCGCAGAGTGGACGGTGAAGCACGTCGACGGCTCGAGGTTCGTCGGGGCGTTCTACTACACCGGCGTCCCGACCTCGCAGGACGAGGGGCACGAGCGTCACGCCCTGACCGACCTGCTGGAGGAGCTCGAGCGGCGGCCCGGGTTCTTCGTGAAGCGGTTCAACCGCCGCACCACGACCCGCGAGTGCCCCCACTGCAACGAGGTGATCACCTACACCGAGGAGAAGATGGTCGACACGTCGCTCGTGACCGACCTCGTGGTCCTCGGGATGCAGGACGCGTTCGATTGCGCGGTGGTGTTCACCGGCGACCTCGACGTGGCACCCGGGCTGGCGGCGCTGCGCGCGCTCGGTAAGCAGGCGTGGATCGCTACTTTTGGTGACTTCGGGTTGTCGAAGTCGCTCACGCGGGAGGCGTGGGCACACATCGACCTGCTCCCGCACATCGACGCGTTCGCCCACCCAGAGCTGGAGGGCGCGCCCAAGCCGGAGATCGTCGCGCCGCCCGCGTCCGACGTGGACTCCGAAGTCCTGCGCGAGCTGCGGCGGGCAGAGGCGCACTTCGCCGCCGGCGGCGGGTTCGTCGGGGCGCATTACTTCATCCACCGGTGGAAAGGGCACGGGATCCCCGAGGCGCCCGACGCGCGGCGGTTGGCGCTGCAGCGGCTGATGATGTTGGGCCGGGTGGTGTCGTACTCGGTCGACGGGAAGACCGCGATCCGCACGGCCGAGGGCGCGGTGGCCCTCGACGACCTGAAGGTCCTGTCGTCGGCCGCGGCCGACGAGGACGAGACCACGGTCGAGCTCCGCCGCCGGGTGCCCGACATGGCCGATCTCCGCTCGGATCGGGTCGGAGATCCGCCCGCGGTGGTGCCCGAGGTCGTGACCCGTCGGTTACGCGTCCGCGCCGAGGAGTGAGCTGGGGCGCGGATCCTGTCCGCGTCGCCCCCGGCGAGCGGCTGTGACACGCGGCCGGTGACGCAGTACACTCCGGCCGTGGATGCGTTGTGGTCGATCGGGTGCCTGCTCGCTGGCAGCGCGTTGCCCCTCGCCGGGTTGTTCGCGGTGGCCCGCCGGGGCATGCGCCAGCTCCAGGTGGCCACCGCGTACGGTGACGTGGCGCGGCAGCTGGCGCTCGAGGTGGACACGCGCGGGGTCTCGCTCCAGGGGTACCTCGGCGACCAGCGGCTGTGGGTCGGCGAGGTGATGGTCGGGTACGGCCCCGAGCGGCGCATGGCGTGTTGGGGGGTGCTCGATCACGAGCGTCCGCTGGGGCTCGGGTTGTCGATCCGGCGCCGCGGGCTGTCGGAGCGCCTGTTCCGCCGGCCGCGCGGGGTGCGGATCACTTCGGGGTTCGTCGAGCTCGACCGGCGGGTCGAGATCAACGGCGACGAGCCGGAGCTCGTGCAGCAGCTGCTCGACGAGCAGGTGCGCGAGGCGCTGGCGTCGATGATGGTGCGGTGGCGCGACCTGGTGGTCAGCGATCACTCGGTGCGGGTGATCCTCGCGCAGCCGCCCTCACGGCCGGAGGAGCTACGGGACCTGGTCCACGGGATGCGGGTGGTGTCGGGCGCGCTCGCCTCGAGCCGCAGGCAGGTGGCGCCGCCGACTGCGCTCCGGTCGTCGGTCGAGCGGTGGAGCGAGGTCGCGGAGCGCCTCGGGCTCGGGTTCGACGCGTGTTACCCCGGGGTCGCGGGCGAGCTCGAGGGGCGGGCGGTGCGGGTCACCCCGGTGCGGACCGCGGAGGGGTACGCGGCCGAGCTGCGGATGGGGTTCCGAGCCCACCACCGCACCGGCCTGCGGCTCCGTCGCCAGCTCGAGCCCGACGGGTACTGGTCGGTCGGCCAGGACATCCAGGTGTCCGACGGGCCGTTCGACCAGCGGTTCGTGGTGAAGGGCTACGATCCCGAGGCGATCCGCGACCTGTTGTCGTCGGTGGTGCGGGAGGGGCTGCTGGCGCTCGACGGCGTGGGCGACCTCGACCTTGACGATCACCGGCTGCACCTCGCGCGCCTCCCGCTGCACCCGACCGAGCTCGTGCCGATCGTGGTGCAGGCGGCGCGCACCGCCGACGCGATGGGGTGGTAGGGCCCCGTCAGCAGAACAGGATCAGGAACAAGATCCCCGGCAAGATCCCGAGGATGAACCCGATCACGATGATCGCGACCTCCACCGTGTCGTAGTGGCAGTCCATCACCTGGTTGTCGTTCAGGCGGTGAAACGCGGCGCCGACCGCCGCCGGGGAGTCGGCCTCCCGCACCGCGCGCTCCAGCCCGTCGAGCCGCGCCGCCGCGGTCGCGATGCCGTCCTCGTCGCGCACCACCTTCGAGGCGGCGTCGATCGCGCGCCGGCCGAGGTCGATCTTCGCCAGGGCCTCCCGTTGCGCCTCATCGGCGGTGCCCGCTCCCTCGAGGCGGCGAGCGAACGCGTCCACCACGCCGCGCTGGGCCTCCGTCGGGCAGCGGGGCGCACCCAGGGCGCTCGCATCGAGCAGAACAATCATCGTCGCAGCCCACATCGGCTCCTCCTCGCGTTGGGACAGCGTACCCCGTCGACGACGTGGAACAGGTACAATCGCGCGCCACCCGGTGGGGGTTCGATGGCGCGGCACGAGGTGTGGGGATGAACGACGAGGAGCTCGGGGAGGCGCTCAAGGCGCTCGGGATGGACGCGGCGAGCTGGCGATCGCTGCCCCTGTTGCCGCTGGTCCAGGTCGCGTGGGCCGACGGCGAGGTGCAGGACGCCGAGCGCGAGCTGATCCTCCAGCTGGCCGACGAGAAGTACCACCTGGAGGAGGAGGGGCGCCGGCTGCTGCGGAACTGGCTCACCCACCCGCCGAGCCTGGCGTACGTGCGGCGAGGGCAGAAGGTGTTGGTCGGGTTGTGCGATCGCGACGGCATGGCGACCCGCGATCAGCTCGCGGACGTGGTCGGGTTCGCCAAGGACGTGGCGCGCGCGGCGGGGGGCTTCTTCGGCTACGCGTCGATCGCGGGGGAAGAAGCGGCGGCGATCGACGAGATCGCCGACGCCCTCGACATCCTGCACGATCGTCCGTGGGTGACGCCCGAGGATCCCACGATGATCCCGGCCGACGCCGACGCAGACCGGGACGGCCCTCCGTTGCAGATCGAGTTCCACCCGCGGGTGACCGGCCGGTCGCGCGCGACGCTGATCCAGTTCGACGAGCTCCGCGGCGAGCAGTCCTGCTCGGTCGGACCCGAGGGCGTCACCATCGGTCGAAACCGCGAGAACGACATCCAGGTGAGCTACGACGCGCAGGTCTCGCGGCGCCATTGCCGGTTGTACGAGTCCAACGGCCGGTACTACGTGGAAGATCTGGCGTCGACCGCCGGCACCTGGGTCAACGGGGAGCGGGTGGTCGAGCGGCGGCTGCTCGGCGGCGAGACGCTGCACGTGGGCGCGGTCGGGTTCTTCTTCCAGCTGTCTCCGTAAGACCGAAGCCTCACGGCGCGCCGAGGCATCCCACCACCACCGCCTCGGGCCGGAACACGCCGTGGGCGCCGATCGTCATCTCGTACGAGAACGGGCCGTCGACCACCTGCGCGTCGATCGGCGTGGCTCCGCCGAACAGGAGCTGGTCTCCGTTCACCCGCCACCGACCCGACGCGAGCGGGTCGCCGAGGGCACCCCGTCGCCGGATTTCGTACCCGCCGCTGTCGCGGAGCAGCAGGTGCAGTACGGTCGCCCCCGAGGTGTACCAGGACGGCTCCTCGTGCAACAGGGCACTCAGCTCCGGGCCCACCGGCGGCGGACCCGTGCGCGAGCGGTGCCACGCGCCGAACAACGGACCGTGGGTCAGCGGGCCGAGGCGGGGTCGCCCGGCCGCCGCGCGCGCCGCCTCCGCCCGGTCGGGAGAACGGTCGAGCGCTCGCAGCGCCGCGTAGTCCCACCCGTTCGCCTCGTCGCAGCTGAGGCCGTCGTCACCCCGGCCGGTCACCAGGGCTTCGGCGGCCGCCAGCGCGCCCTCGAGGGTCGGGGGACCTACGGGCGCTGGCGGAGCAGAGCCGGCGCTGCACGCCAGAGAAGCCAGGGCCACGGGGAGCAGGAACCTGAGGGTCACCGCCCGATGGTACCCCACGAGAGCGTCCGGGTCGCCCCGCGAGCGGTTGGTGTTACAGCGGGCGGGTGCGGGTGCTAGGCATAGAGACCAGCTGCGACGAGACCGCCGCTGCCGTCGTGGCAGCGGAGGGTGTGCTGTCGGACGTCGTGTACACCCAAGACGTACACGAGGCGTACGGCGGCGTGGTGCCCGAGCTCGCGGCGCGCTCCCACCTCGAGAAGTTGGGGGTCACCGTGCGCGCCGCGCTGGACTGCGCCGAGCTCGAGCGCCCCGACGCGGTGGCGGTCACCGCGGGGCCGGGGCTGATCGGCGCGGTGCTGGTCGGGCTGTCGTGGGGCAAGTCCGCGGCGCAGGCGTGGGGCGTGCCGTTCGTCGCGGTCCACCACCTCGAGGGGCACCTGCTGTCTCCGTTGCTCGAGGAGCGGCACCCGAGCTGGCCGTTCCTGTCGCTGATCGTCAGCGGAGGCCACACCGCGCTGTACCGGTGTGATCGACTCGGCCAGTACACCCTCCTCGGCGACACCCTAGACGACGCGGCCGGCGAGGCGTTCGACAAGATCGCGCGCCTGCTCGGGCTCGGGTGGCCCGGCGGCCCGAGGGTCGACCGGCTCGCCGCGACCGGCGACCCGACGCGGATCCGGTTCCCGCGACCGTCGCCCGGCGGGCTGAACTTCTCGTTCTCCGGCCTGAAGACCGCGGTGCGCACCCACGTGCAGTCTCCGGATCGGGCGTCCGACGCCGACGTTTGTGCGTCGTTCCAGGCGGCGGTGGTCGATTGCCTGCTCGAGCGGGCGACCGCGGCGATGCGCGACACCGGCATCCCGCGCCTCGCGCTCGGGGGTGGGGTCGCCGCGAACCGCGAGCTGCGCGCTCGGGCCTCGGCGCTCGACGCCGAGGTGTTCCTCCCGTCCCTCGACCGCTGCACCGACAACGGCGCGATGATCGCGTTCGCTGGTCGCCTGCAGCTGCTCCGGGGCAAGCAGGATCCGCTGTCCACCGGGGCGCGGCCCGGGTGGATGTTGGGGTCGCGATGACCGATCCGAGCCGGGCCAAAGAGGTCCTCGCGGGGCTGGAGCAGCGCGCGCGGCGCAGGTTCGGTCAGCACTTCCTCACCGACACCGGGATCGTAGATCGGATCGTCCGCGGCGCGCGGGTCGGCCCCGGCGACCCGGTGATCGAGATCGGTCCGGGGCTCGGCGTGCTCACGTCGGCCCTGCTCGCGACCGGGGCGCGCGTGTCGGCGATCGAGCTCGATCGTGACCTGGCGGCCTACATCCGCGCCACGTACCCGGCGGTCGAGCTGATCGAGGCCGACGCGCTGAAGGTGGACTGGGCGGAGGTGTGTCGCGGCGGCGGGTACAAGGTCGTGGCGAACCTGCCGTACAACGTGGGCACCACCGTCACGATGCAGCTCGTCCGTCGGCCTGAGCTGTTCCGGTCGATCACCGTGATGTTGCAGCTCGAGGTGGTGCAGCGGATGTGCGCCGAGCCCGGCTCGAAGACGTTCGGCGCGCTGTCGGTGGAGCTCCAGGCGCGGGCGCAGACCACCTTCTTGCTGAAGGTGCCGAGCGACCGGTTCCACCCTCGCCCGAAGGTGGAGTCCGCGGTGCTCCGGATCGAGCCTTACGCGGAGGCGCGGACCGGCGGCGCGACCCCCGCGCAGTTCGACCAGGTGGTGCGCGCCGCCTTCTCGCAGCGCCGGAAGACGTTGCTGAACGCTGTCGGGGCCCGGTTCGGCCGTGAGATTGCTGCCGCCGCCCTCGCGCGCGCCGGGGTCGACTCGGGGCTGCGCGCAGAACAGCTCGGGCTGGATGAATTTCGTGCGGTCGCCGCCGCATTGTCGGTCCTCGGACTCCGTCCTGCGGAATCCGATCGTTCGGCGGGCTCCCATCCCGCCGAACTATCGGTCCTCGGACTCCGTCCTGCGGAATTGTCGGTCCTCGGACTCCGTCCTGCGGAATCGTCCGACGCGTCGCCTTCGGGTGGTCCGAGTGATGACGCGGAGGACGGAACGGCGGTAGATTCGTGAGGTCGTGAGGTCGGATTTGCGCATCGTGTCGTGCGGTATGACCGACGTTGGGCTCAAACGGAGCCACAACGAAGACAATTATCTCATCAACGAGGAACTGAACCTGTTCGTCGTCGCGGATGGGATGGGAGGTCACGCCGGCGGCGAGTACGCGTCGGCGATCGCCGTCAACACGGTCGAGGAGATCGTCACGTCCCTCGAGATCGAGGGGTTCGACGCAGACACCACCGACCCGGTCGAGGTCACGCGGCACAAGCTGTCGCACGCGATCCGGCTGGCGGGGCGTCGAATCTACGAGAAAGCCCGGGAGCAGCCCGAGTACCACGGGATGGGCACCACCGCGGTCGTGCTGTTGGTCGACGGCAGCAACGCCTACGTCGCCCACGTCGGTGACAGCCGGCTGTACCTCGTGCGCGAGGGCAAGGTCGAGCAGGTCACCGAAGATCACTCGTTGATCGCCGAGAAGATTCGCCACGGGCTACTCACCCCGGAGGAGGCGAAGAACCACCGGATGCGCAACGTGATCACCCGCTCGCTCGGATACCAGGAGGACGTCGAGGTCGACCTCCAGGTGCGCGCGGTGCGGCGCGGCGACCAGTTCCTGTTGTGCTCGGACGGGCTGTCCGGCAACGTGGCGCCGGACGAGATCATGGAGTCGCTGTCGAAGCACGGTCCGCAGGACGCGGCGCGGCACCTGATCGGGCTCGCGTGCGAGCGGGGCGGGGAAGACAACATCACCACGGTGATCGCGCGGGTCGAGGAAGTGGCGTGAGCCGAGCCAAGGCGGCCAAGCTCGTCGGCCCGCCGCGGGCGCGAGACGCGCGGATGGAGCGCGGGCGCGCCTACAAGGATCCGAACTGGCTGTTCGTGATGGTGCCGACCGATCCGGCCCAGCCGGTGGAGCGGGTGCAGGTCGCGGCGCACGAGCTGCGCCGGTGGAAGTTGCTCGCCGGCGGGATGTCGGGCTTGGTGGTGTGCCTGCTGGTGGCGGTCGCGTTCACCTGGCCACGTTCGGCGGCGTATGGGTCGCTGGTGCAGGAGAACCTCGAGATCAAGCAGCGGTTGGAGACCGTCGACCGGAAGATGTCCGAGGTCGACCGGATCCTGCTGCGTCTCCGGCTGTACGACGCGCAGCTCGAGTCCCTCGGCGCGCCGATGGGAGATCACGGGCCGATCCCGGTCGAGCTCACGGCGAACGCCGGGATGCCCCCCGGGGGAGCGGAGGAGGAGGGCGACTGGGTCCCCGCCGGCGACGAGGTGTCGGACGAGCTCGAGGCGGGCTCCCCCGACGACGAAGGGGTCCGCGCCGCGGGCTCGTGGGCCGACGGGATCGCCGCCCGCGCCGAGACCTTCTTGGCGGTGTTCGCGAAGACCGAGCCCAACCTCAACCGGCTGATGGAGGAGATGGAGTCGCTCGAGTCGCTCGAGCGTTCGTTGCCGTCGCTGTGGCCCGGCAACGGCACGATGAACAGCGGGTACGGTTGGCGGCGGAACCCGTTCGGCGTGCGGTGGAAGCACCACTCGGGGGTCGACGTGGACGGTCGGACCGGAGACCCGATCTACGCGGCGGCCGACGGCAAGGTGCTCCGCGCCGGGTGGCTCGGCGGGTATGGCCGCGCGATCGAGATCGCGCACGGCTACGGCGTCACCACCCTGTACGGGCACTGCTCCGCGGTCGACGTGACCCCGGGGCAGGTGGTCCAGCGGGGGGACACGATCGCCGCGATCGGGTCGACCGGTCGGTCTACCGGGCCCCACCTGCACTTCGAGGTCCGCCTCGACGGCCACCCGGTCGATCCACTGCAGTACCTTCAGGTCCCCCCCCACGCGCGCCGGAAGAGCCGCTCCAGATCGGCGGAGCCCGAGAGCGCCGACGACCTCGAAGCCGACGAAGGGACCACCGCCGAGTGAGCCGCGGGGGTTGGCGGGCGCCGATTGGGGATTAGGCTCACGTGTTTCTGGTCGCCCGCGGCCTGTGGCCGCGCGACGCCCCGGTCGTGAAAAGGCCGTTCGGCGGGCTTCCCTACCGCCGAATTGCGCGATTCATTCTTCGGTTCCCGCCGAACCCTCCAGGTGTGACGATGCTCGAGACCCTGACCTCCCTCACCAAGCGACTGTTCGGCGACTCGAACGAGCGCGAGATCAAGCGGATCGATCCGCTCGTGCGCAAGATCAACGAGCTCGAGCCGGCGATGCAGAAGCTGGAGGACGCCGAGCTCCAGGCGAAGACCGCCGAGTTCCGGGCCCGCATCGAGGGGGGAGCCGCCGTCGACGACCTGCTGGTGGAGGCGTTCGCCGTGGTCCGCGAGGTGGGCCGGCGCACGATGGGGATGCGGCACTTCGACTGCCAGCTGATCGGCGGGATCGTGCTGCACCAGGGCAAGATCGCCGAGATGAAGACCGGAGAGGGCAAGACGCTGGTGGCCACGTTGCCGGTGTACCTGAACGCCCTGTCCGGGAAGGGCGTTCACGTCGTCACGGTCAACGACTACCTCGCCCAGCGCGACGCCGACTGGATGCGCCCGATCTACTCGTTCCTCGGGATGAGCGTCGGGGTGATCCTGCAGAACGAGCGGTCGGACGGGGTCAAGCGCGCGGCCTACGGGTGTGACATCACCTACGGCACGAACAACGAGTTCGGGTTCGACTACCTGCGCGACAACATGAAGTTCACCGTCGACGGGCTGGTCCAGCGCGGGCACGCGTTCGCGATCGTCGACGAGGTCGACTCGATCCTGATCGACGAGGCCCGAACCCCGCTGATCATCAGCGGCCCGATGAACGCGTCGATCGACTTGTACGGGATCATCGACTCGGTCGTCCCGATGTTGCAGCGCGAGGTCGACTTCGCGGTCGACGAGAAGGCGAAGTCGGTGTCGCTGACCGACGACGGGATCACCAAGATCGAAGAGAAGCTCGGGATCGACAACCTGTACGATCCCCACAACATGGAGATCCTGCACCACGTCAACCAGTCGTTGAAGGCGCACTACCTGTTCCGCCGCGACCGCGACTACGTGGTGAAGACCAACGACCACGGCGAGCGCGAGGTGGTGATCGTCGACGAGTTCACCGGCCGGCTGATGACCGGGCGGCGGTGGTCCGACGGGCTGCACCAGGCGGTCGAGGCGAAGGAGCGAGTCTCGGTCCAGCAGGAGTCGCAGACCTACGCCACCATCACGTTCCAGAACCTGTTCCGGATGTACAAGAAGCTCGCTGGGATGACGGGCACCGCGGCGACCGAGGCCGCCGAGTTCGCGGCGATCTACAACCTCGACACGGTCGTGATCCCGACCAACCGCGGCGTGACCCGGCTCGACTACGACGACGTGATCTACAAGACGCAGATGGAGAAGTTCCGCGCCGTCGTCGCCGAGATCGAGGAGCGGAACAAGAAGGGCCAGCCCGTGCTGGTCGGCACCACGAGCGTCGAGAAGTCGGAGATCGTGGCGCGCCTGCTCCAGCGGAAGGGCATCCCACACGAGGTGCTCAACGCGAAGAACCACGCCCGGGAAGCCGAGATCGTCGCCCAGGCCGGCCGCCGCGGCGGCGTGACCATCTCCACCAACATGGCGGGTCGCGGCACCGACATCAAGCTCGGCGGCGACCCGGATAAGTTGGCCCGGAACCAATTCGATCCGGCGACGCACCCCGAGGAGCACCGGGCCGCGCTCGAGCAGTGGGCCGAGTCGTGTCGGACCGAGAAGGAGGAGGTGCTCAAGGCGGGCGGGCTGTTCATCGTCGGCACCGAGCGACACGAGTCGCGGCGGGTCGACAACCAGCTGCGCGGCCGGTCCGGTCGCCAAGGCGATCCCGGCGGGTCGCGGTTCTACCTGTCCCTGGAAGACGACCTCCTCCGGCTGTTCAGCTCCGACAAGATCACCGTGTGGATGGAGCGGATGGGGCTCGAGGACGACGAGCCCATCGAGCACCGGTGGATCACCCGCGCGGTCGAGAACGCTCAGCGGAAGGTGGAAGGGCACAACTTCAACATCCGCAAGAACCTGCTCGAGTACGACGACGTGATGAACTACCAGCGCAAGGGGGTGTACGAGATTCGTCGCCGCGCGCTGTACGGTGAGTCGGTCACCGAGATGTGCCGCGAGTCGATCGAGAACATCGTCCAGGACGTGATGGACGACTACCTGGTCGAGGGGCTGCGCCCCGAGCACTGGAACATCCAGGCGATGCGCGACAACCTCAAGCGGGTGTTCGACATCACGTGGGAGCAGTCCGACACCGAGCTGCGCGATCTGTCGCGCGAGGAGCTGCGGCGGCGGATGTCGACCGAGGCGCTCGCGAAGTACGACGCCGTCGTCGAGCAGATGGGCGGCGAGGTGTTCAAGGAGTACGGCCGGATGCTGCTGCTCCAGTTCACGGACTCGCTGTGGAAGGACCACTTGTTGGCGCTCGATCGGCTGCGCCAGGGCGTGGGTCTGCGGGGGTACGGCCAGCGCAACCCGCTGCTCGAGTACAAGAAGGAGGCGCTGCAGATGTACATGCAGATGTCGGCGCTCCGCGACGAGCAGGTCGGCACCCGGCTGTTCCACACCGAGATCCGCACGGCGCAGGCGGCCGCGGAGGCTCCCGGGAAGAACACCGCCCGCCGGCTCGAGAAGGGGACCTTCCGCCCGGCCACCGACGTGTTGTCGGCCGCCACCCGCGCGCACGCGGCGGCAGCGGCAGGGGCTGGAGCGGCGGTGGCCGTCCCGACCGAGGCTCCCCCTCCGCCCGCTCCGATCCCGGCCGACCTCCTGCCGGCGCCCGAGCCGCAGCGGATGCCCGAGGCCGGCGAAGAGGCCCGCCTGTTCGCCCACCGCTACGGCATCCGGCGCAACGATCCCTGCCCGTGCGGCTCGGGGACGAAGATCAAGAAGTGCTGCTACGACGCGGCGTGGGTCGCGCCGCCCGGCGAGGAGCCCGCTGTGGCCCCCGAGGGGGCCGAGCCGTCCGACACCGTGGTGGAGGCCGCGCCCGAACCCCCGACCGACGTGGAGGGCGCCCAGCCGTAGCCCTGGCCGGGTTCACTCGGCTGTGCTAAGCGTGCGGACCGCGCATGGTGCGCGGCACGTCCAGGTGTGAGCCCGGACGAGACCACGTCTTCGGACGTGGACACCCACGTCGGTGGGCCGGTCCTCGGGACCGGCGGCGCGATCCTCGGTGCCCCGAGGGGTCGGATCGCGCCTCCGACGGTCGACGAACCGAAAGGAACTACGATGAACGTCTCGTTGCGCGATCTGCTCCAGGCCGGTGTTCACTTCGGCCATCAGACCCGGCGTTGGAACCCCAAGATGAAGCCGTACATCTACGGCGCCAAGAACGGGGTCCACATCATCGACCTGCAGAAGACCGCGAAGGGCCTGGTCGACGCGTCTCGGTTCCTGACCCAGACCGTGTCGCACGGCGGCGCGATCCTGTTCGTCGGCACCAAGCGCGCCGCGCGCGAGATCGTGGCCGAGGAGTCGGCGCGGTCGCAGATGTTCTTCGTGAACAACCGGTGGCTCGGCGGCACGCTGACCAACTGGCAGACGGTGAAGAAGTCGATCGACCGGCTGGTCCAGCTCGAGAAGGCCCGCGACGAGGGGCGGTTCGACGTGCTGACGAAGAAGGAGGCGCTCGGCGCCCACCGCGAGATCGAGAAGATGAACATCAACCTCGGCGGCATCAAGGGGATGCGCGGTCTGCCGGCGGCGCTGTTCATCGTCGACCCGAAGAAGGAGCACATCGCGGTCAAGGAGGCGAACTCCCTCGGCGTGCCGGTGGTGGCGCTGTGCGACACGAACTGTGACCCGACCGGGATCGACTACGTGGTGCCCGGCAACGACGACGCGATCAAGTCGATCCGCCTGTTCACCGGGGCGATCGCCGACGCCGTGAACGAGGGCCGCTCGATGTCCACCGGTCGGTCGAGCCAGACCTCGGCGTACGTCGGGGCGACCGACGACGAAGAGCAGGACGTGGACGCGGTCAAGCGGTACTCCGCTGAGGCCGACGAAGACGCCGACGTGATCTGAGTCACCCCGGGAGCGTCTCGCTCCCGCCGGTCGACCGTCCGCCCGGGCTCCGGTACGCCGGGGTTCGTGGCCTGTCCGAAGCCGCGTCGGCGCGCCGGCGCGGGTCGCACTGACCCTTAGTTCGTTCACGGAGCTTGTCATGGGTGCCGCCGAAGACATCAAGACCCTGCGCGAGCGCACGGGCGCTGGAATCCTGGACTGCAAGAAGGCCCTCGCGGAGTCGGGCGGAGAGCTCGACAAGGCCGTCGACTGGCTGCGCGCCAAGGGCATCGCGAACGCCGCGAAGAAGTCGGGCCGCGTCGCCTCCGAAGGGCTCGTGACCTCGTACATCCACGCTGGTGGGAAGATCGGCGTGTTGCTCGAGGTGAACTGCGAGACCGACTTCGTCGCGATGAACGACGGGTTCAAGCAGCTGTGCCACGACCTCGCGATGCACATCGCCGCCGCCGGCCCCGAGTACGTCGCCCGGGAAGACGTGCCGGCCTCCGCGATCGATCACGAGCGCGAAGTGCAGAAGCAGCGCGTGATCGAGGAGGGCAAGCCCGCCCACATCGCCGACAAGATCGTCGAGGGTCGCCTGGGCAAGTTCTACGAGGAGCAGTGCCTGCTCGAGCAGAAGTACATCAAGGACGACTCGAAGACCGTGCGCGAGATCCTCACCGACGCGGTCGCGCGGATCGGCGAGAACATCAAGGTGCGCCGCTTCGCCCGGTACGTGCTGGGCGAGGGTCTGGAGAAGCGCTCGTCCGACTTCGCGAGTGAGGTCGCGGCCCAGCTCGGCCACTGAACGGGCGCGCCGCGCTCGGTGTCGTGTCCGCGGTCGTCGATCCTCGGGTGGGCTCGTCCCGCCGGGTTCGTTCGACCGCAGGATCTCTCTAGGTCTTGACGGTCTCGAGCACAAGGATTCCCGATGGACGAGTACCTCGACGCGATGAACGGCGACATGGACGGGGCCATCGACGGGCTCAAGAAGGAGCTCGGCAAGGTCCGCACGGGCCGCGCCACCCCGAAGCTGGTCGACGGCGTGATGGTCACCGTGCAGTCGTACGGGAGCACCATGCCGATCAACCAGCTGGCCACGATCCAGGCGCCCGATGCGCGGCTGCTTACCGTGTCCCCGTGGGACAAGTCGACCATCGCCGACATCGAGCGAGGGATCCTCGCGGCGGGGCTGGGGCTGAACCCGAGCAACGACGGGCAGATCATCCGGGTGCCCGTGCCGGCGCTGACCCAGGATCGGCGGAAGGACCTCGTGAAGCTCGCCCGGAAGGCCGGGGAGGACGCGAAGATCCGCCTCCGGCACATCCGCCGGGAGTACAACGACATCTTCAAGAACGGCGAGAAGGACGGGGACATCTCGGAAGACGATTGTCGCCGGCTGCTGGAGAAGGTCCAGACCTCGACCGACGAGTACGTCAAGGTCGTGGACGACCTGGTCCAGAAGAAGGAGGATGAGGTCCTCGAGGTCTGATGTCCCACGCCGACGACGAGTTGAGTCCCCCAGGCAGCCCCGTGGTGCCCCGTCACATCGCGGTCATCATGGACGGCAACGGGCGGTGGGCCACCGAGCGCGGCCTGCCGAGGACCGCGGGGCACGAGGCCGGCGCCGACTCGGTCCGCGAGATCGTGCGCGCGTGTGGGCAGCTCGGCGTCCGATACCTCACGCTGTACAGCTTCTCGACCGAGAACTGGGGCCGCCCGGAGGACGAGGTCGACGCGTTGATGGCGCTGTTGGCGCGGTACCTGGTCGACGAGCGGGGCGAGCTGATGGAGAACCGTGTGCGGCTGCGGGGGATCGGGGAGATCGCCCGCCTGCCGACCACGGTGCGCACGCTCCTCACCGAAGCCGAGAGGTTCACGGCGACGAACGGTGGGTTGCTCCTGACCTTGGCGCTGTCGTACGGCTCGAGGGCCGAGATCGTCGACGCGGTGCGACGGATCGCCACGCGGGTGCAGGCCGGGGAGCTCAGCGCCTCCGACATCGGGCCCGAGACCGTCGACGCCGCGCTGTACACGGCTGGCATCCCGGACCCCGACCTGCTGATCCGCACCAGCGGGGAGATGCGCCTGTCGAACTTCCTGTTGTGGCAGCTCGCTTACGCGGAGTTCTACGTGACGGACGTGTATTGGCCCGACTTCCGCCGCCCGCACCTCGAAGTGGCCATCGCCGCGTACGGGTCGCGAAAGCGCCGGTTCGGCAAGACGTCGGAACAGGTAGGCCCGTGACCCAACGCTTGATGGCCGCCGCGGTCGGGCTCGCGCTGCTGCTCCCCGCGGTGGTGTACGGAGGGGAGACCGCGGTCGAGGTCCTCCTGTGGCTGGTGGGCGTGGTGTGCGCCGCCGAGTTCGCGTCGATGGCGTTCCCGGACGACCGGTGGACCGGCGGGGTGGCGGTGTACCTCGGGTTCGGCACCTTGCTCGCCGCGGCCGCGCACGGCCCCCCGGGAGCAGTCGGGGCCGCCGCGGGGTGGCTCGTGGTGGTCGCGATGGTGTTCTCCACCTTCCGCGCGGGTGACCTCGCGCGGTCGTCCGATCGCGCTGCTCGGATGGTGCTCGGCGCCGGGTGGATCGCGCAGCTCGCGTTCCTGCTGCTCCTCCGCCGGCAGGAGCACGGGCTCGGGTGGGTGTTCCTGGTGCTGGCCGCGAGCTGGCTCGGCGACACCGGCGGGTACTTCGCCGGCCGGTTCTTCGGTCGGACGCCGCTCTATCCGCGGGTCAGCCCGAAGAAGACGTGGGAGGGCGCCCTCGGCGGTATTACACTCGCTACTGTGGGCACCTTCGTCATCCGCGCGGTCGCGCTCCCGGAGCTGTCGTCCCTCGACGCTGCGATCCTCGGTCCGGCGTTGTGCGTGGCCGGGATCGTCGGTGATCTCGCGGAGTCGATGCTGAAGCGCTCGTTCGACGTGAAGGACTCCGGGTGGATCATGCCGGGCCACGGCGGGTTGCTCGACCGGATCGACTCGGTGCTGTTCGTCGCGCCGACGCTGTACGCGTGGGTCGCGCTGGTGGAGGGCGGCCGATGATGTACCTCCAGTTCGGGCTCGCGGCGCTGCTGATGATCACGGCGCTCGTGGTGATCCACGAGTTCGGCCACTTCATCGCCGCGCGGGTGTTCGGGGTCGGCACCGAGGTGTTCTCGGTGGGCGTCGGCCCACGGTTGTGGGGGTTCCGCTTGTGGGACACCGACTTCCGGATCTCGGCGTTCCCGATCGGTGGGTACGTGCAGATGAGCGGGGCGGACCCGTTCGGCAACGAGCACGACGAGATGCAGGCGTGGGTCGCCCCCGAGCGGGACTTCATGCGCAAGCCCGTGTGGCAGCGGCTGATCATCATGCTCGCGGGTCCGGTGATGAACCTCGGCCTCGCGGTGGTGCTGATCACCGTCGTGCTGATGGCGGGCGAGCCGAAGCTCCAGGCCAAGGTCGGGATCTTGTACCCGGGCGGCGCGGCCGAGGGCGTCGGCATCCGGTACGGCGACCACATCCTCGCGGCCGACGGTCACCCGATCGACGTGTGGGACGACCTGCAGATCCACCTCGAGGATCACCTCGGCGAGCCGGTCGAGCTCACCGTGCAGACCGCCGAGGACCCCCCGCGGAAGGTGACCATCCCCGGCGAATCCGTCCGGGTGGCGTTCGACGGGAACCTCGATCTGTTCGAGCTCGGGTTCACGCCGTTGGTGCGCTCGTCGTTGGTCGGAGTGGTCGACCCGGACTCGCCTGCCGGTCGCGCTGGGCTGCGGTCCGGCGACGCGGTGGTGAAGGTCGACGGCGCGGAGATCCGGACCTGGGTGCAGCTGACCGCGGCGCTCGCCCCGGGTGTCCCGCACACGATCGAGCGGCTCAGGGCGGAGGAGGAGGGCGTGTCGACCGCGACCGCCACGCTGACGCCGGACCCTGCGTGGGCGGCGCCGGAATGGGTCGCCGACGCGTCGAGGCCGATGGCCGACGCCTGGGGCCTCGAGCCGCCGGTGGTCGTGGTGGGCGCGATCAGCCCCCGGCAGAAGCGGTCGGGGTGCTCGGGCGGAGAGGAGGTCTCGCGCGCAGAGGCTGCCGGCGTTCAGGTGGGCGACCGGATGGTACGCATCGACGGGAGCCGGATCGACGGCTGGAGCGACGTGCTGCGGCTGGTCGCCGCCACGGCCCGGCCCGGTGAGCCGCCCCGCGAGCTCACCCTCGACCTAATCCGCGAGGGCGAGCCGGTGTCGCTGACGTTCCAGCCCTCGTGGGAGTCCGACGTGGCGCGGCACGGGGTGGTGAACCTCAGGCCGTTGATGGGCATCCGCCAGTACCCCGGGGTCGAGATCGCGCTCGACCTGGTGCCGAAGTACTACTCGTTGCCCGCCGCCGCCGCCCGGGCGGTGGAGGAGACCGGCGAGGACACGGTCGCGCTCGTGCGACTCGTGTGGAACATGGTCAGCGGTCAGGTGTCGATGGGCGACTACCTGGGCGGCCCGGTCGCGATCGTCCGCCAGGCCGGTGAGGCTGCGCAGGCCGGCGTGTTCCGGTACGTGAAGACGATGGCGATCATCAGCCTGTCGCTCGGCGTGCTGAACCTGATGCCGTTCCCGCTGCTCGACGGTGGGCAGATCGTGTTCTACCTGATCGAAGGGATCCGCGGTCGGCCGGTCTCTCCGCGGGTGAGGGAGCCGATCCTGATGTTGGGCGGCCTCGCGCTGATGGCGTTGATCCTGTACGTCACCGTCAACGACGTGTCGCGGTGGATCGGCGGATGACCGAACCCGTGCGGCGGGTCGTGCTGGGGCTCGACACCGCCGGGCCGGTGGTAGGGGTCGCGACCTGGGATGGCCAGCGGGCGTTCGAGCGGACGGCGCGGATCACTCGGGGAACGGAGGAGCAGCTCCCGCGGATGATCGAAGAGGTGTGCCGCGCCGCGGCGGTCGGGGTCCGCGAGCTCACCGCGGTGGGGGTGGTGAACGGCCCCGGGGCGTTCACCGGGCTGCGGGTGGGCGTTGCCTCCGCCTGCGGGCTCGCGGTGGCGTTGCGGGTGCCGATCTGGACCACGTCGTCGTTGCTCCCGCGCGCGATGTCGGCGGGGTTCGGACGCGACCTGTTGGTGATGCTCGACGCTCGCAAGGGGCGGGTGTACGCCGCTGCCTGGAAGAACGAGACGCTGGTGCACCCGCCGCAGGACGTGGCACCCGAGGTGGCGATCGGCTGGATGCCGGGGCCGTTCCGCGCGATGGGTGAGGGGGCGGTCGAATACCTGGTGTTGGTCGAGGCGGCGGGCGGCACCGTGCCGTCGAACGTCGACGCGCCGGGCACCGGGCTGCTCGCCAGGCTCACGTCGGAAGCGCTCGCGCGGGGGGAGGGGATCGACCCGCTCGCCGTCTCGATGGACTACCTGCGCGAGCCCGACGCGGTCCGACGGGCTCCCTGAGCGGTCGAGCGCCGAGCCGATCGGAGCGCTACAGAGAGTGCCACGGCACCCGCCGTGCTCGAGGGAGGCAGCGATGGGGACCGACCTGCGGGTCGCGGTCGCCGGGGCCACGGGGGCGCTCGGCAGCGAGATCGTGAAGGTGCTCGACCAGGTGTCGTGGCGCCCGCAGAACCTGGCGGCGCTCGCGCGTCCCTCCTGGACTACGGCGACTCGCGGGTGCCGGTCGACGATCTGTCGGACGAGGGCATCGACGGGGTCGACGCGCTGCTGGTCGCGGTGCCGCCAGAAGCAGGGAAGTCCGCCGCCGACCTCGCCGCGCACCGCGGGGTCCCGATGGTCGACTGCAGCGGGGCGTTCGCCGACGACCGCTCGGTGCCGCTGGTCGTGCCGTGGATCAACCCGGAGGGCCTCGGTGGCGACCTGCACCGAGGCCTGGTGGCGATCCCCGACCCGGCGGCGGTGCTGCTGGCCTCGGTCCTCGGCCCACTCCAGCGCGCGGGGATCACCGGTGCGGTCGAGGCCACGGTGCTCGTCCCGGCCTCGTTCCAGGGAAAGGCCGGGATCGAGGAGCTGTCGCGCCAGGTCGTCGCCCTGTTCAACAGCGGGACCCCGCCGCGCAAGGTGTTCCCCAACGGGCTGGCGTTCGACCTGCTGCCCGCGCTCGACACCCCGGAAGACGACGGGTGGACCGCGCGGGAGCGCTCGGTGGCGGCGCAGACCGCGCGAGTTGCCGGGATGGACGGCCCGGTGCAGGCCACGCTCGTCGGGGTGCCGGTGTTCTCGGGGATTTCGGCGAACATCGTGTTGTACCCCACGCGCGCCGCGCCGCTCGAGCTCGTGTTGCGGATCCTCGCCGATGGGGGCGTCCACGTGCCCGAGTCGGCCGGGCTCCGGTACCTGCCCCGCCCGCGGCGGGTCGAGGGGCGGCCGTTCGCGCACGTCGGCCGGGTGCGGCTCGGAGCCGACGGGCGCTCGCTGCACCTGTGGACCGCGATGGACAACCTCCGCACCACCGCCACCGCCGCCGTCGCCACCGCTGGGGTGCTGCTCGGGG
>JBEBJC010000601.1:0-5363 GCA_040080105.1 Myxococcota bacterium | reverse complement strand
CAGACGGACGATCACGCAGGTGGCGCCGGGCAGGTGGTTGCGCGAGGCGATCACCCACGCCACCTCGGCGCCGAGCGGGTCGAGGCACGAGTCGAGCCACCCCACCGCGCGGTCGGCCTGATCGAGCACCACCACCTTGCCGTCGAGCGCCGCCCCGACCGCGCGCGCCGGGTCGACGGGTCCTTCGAGCGGCACCCCCAGCGCCGACGCGAGGCGCCGGAAGCCATCCGCCGGGCCGGCCGCGTCGGCGAGGGACACCCGGACCGTCGCGGTCGGCCACTCGCGCAGCAGGCGGGTCTTGCCCACGCCGCCCGGGCCGTGCAGCAGGACCCGCGCCCCGGGCGTGGCGAGCGCGTCGAGCTCGGCGAGCACGGCGTCGCGGCCGAAGAAGCCGGGGGAGGGCGAGGGGAGCACGCGGCTCGGGCCGATCCACCGCCACCCCCGCCGCGATACGGCCTCGACGAACGTGGGCGCGTCGGGGTCGTCGCCGAGGGCCCGGCGGGCCTTGCGCATCGCCTGGTGCAGCGACGCCTCGGTCACCCGGACGCCCGGCCACAGCGCGGCCAGCAGCTCGTCCTTGCCGAAGATGTGCTGCGGCTCGGCGCACAACAGCGCGATCAGGTCGAACACCTTCGGCTGCACGTCGACGGGGTCGCCGTCGCGGAGCAACTCCCGGCGGTCCAGGTCGATCGTCAGCGGTCCGAGGTGGCGGCGCACGTACCCCGGTAGCGCGCCGGGGCCGCGGTCGCATCCGGCGGCCGGGTCAGCGCCAGAGGTTCACCCTTCGGCGGACGCGGGCGGCTGGGGAAGCCCAGGGGGTTGTCGCCCGCCTCCCACCGGAACCCTCGCGAGCCCTTGACGGAGCAACCCAACCCCTCGAACTCACGAGAAGTCCACAGGCGTCCGGCGGTCGCCGATCGGTGGATTGTCCAGCCGACTCATGCTTTCGCGCCGATGAGTCCCCAGCCCGCCCCCAGGTTGTCCATAGGCTGTTCACTGCCAGCGGTGGATCCGGCGGGCCGCAATAACTACGGGGGCGGCGGAGGAGCCCATGCGAATCCTGTTGATCGCCCTCGTCGCCGCCGGCTGTGCCAAGCCCCCCGTCCTGAGCGGGGTGAACTTCGTCTCCGGTTCGACCGAGGTCGCGAACCCGTCGGACCTGCAGCTGGTCGACGAGGTCGTCGAGGTACTCGAGTCGTCGAACTGGGACGTGATCGTGGTCGGCCTGGCCGACACGGAGGGGGACGAGGCCGCGAACCAGAAGCTGTCGATCGCCCGCGCCGAGTACGTCGCCGATCTGCTGCGGAAGAGGTCGGACGTCGAGGACTCGCGGATCGTGGTGTACGGGATGGGGGAGAAGCTCGCGGTCGGCGAGCGGCTGAAGGAGCGGAAGGTCGAGTTCGTGTTCTACAAGGACCAGGGCGAGCCGGTGCGCGAGGTGGTGCGGGCGTCGGGGGCGCTCGACCCGGACTACGACCGGAAGCGGAAGGCGGATGCCCACCCCCGACGGTGATCGGGAACCGCGGGCCGTCGGTGGTGTCGAGCTCGAAGCCGGTGCGGTCCCCGTGCCGCGCGCGGTCGGCGCGATGGTGCTCGCGCTCGGCATCGTGGGCGCCGCCTGTGTCCCGGTGGGCGGGTTCCTGCTGATCGTGCCGGCGGCGGTGGCGATTCTCGCGCGGCGCTGACGGGTGTAGGGTCCCGCCTTCCATGGGCGGTGGACAAGATTCATCCGCTTCATCGCGTCCGATCGACGACGGGTCGCGGCACGTCACGCCAGCTGCTGGGACCCGACCTCGTCGATCGCCTCGGCCACCGCGCGGATCGTGACCCGAGCGTCGTCGTCGCCGAACGACAGCGGCGGGTTCACCACCACCGTGTCGCCGAGCGGCCGCACCACCACCCCGCGCGGCCGGGTCGCCATCGCCACCCGGTGCCCCACCCGCGCCTCGGGCGGGAACCGCGAGCCGTCGGGGCGGCCCACGTCGATCCCGATCATCACCCCCTTGTGCCGCACCGCCTGGACGAACGGGGAGCGCCGGACCGGCGCGAGCGCCTCGGCGAACACCCGCTCGAGCGCCGCCACCCGGCCCAGCACGTCGTCGCGGTCGAACACCTTCAGGCTCTCGAGCGCGACCGCACACGCGAGCGGGTTGCCGGTGAACGTGTGCCCGTGGAACAGCTGGCGGTACGCCGCCGGATCGGCGAGGAACGCCTCGTACACCCGCTCGGTGGTCAACGTGGCGGCGAGCGGCAGGTACCCGGCGGCGAGCCCCTTCGCCAGGCACAACAGGTCGGGCGCCACGCCCACCTGCTCCATCGCGAACATCGTGCCGAGCCGGCCGAACCCGACCGCGACCTCGTCGGCCACCACCAGCACCCCGCGCTCCCGCGCCCGCTCGAGCAACGCCCGCAGGAACGCCGGGGAGTGGTGCTTCATCCCGGCCGCCCCCTGGACCAACGGCTCGACCACCAGCGCCGCGAGCTCGTGCCCGTGCCGGTCGAGCAGCGCGAGGCCCTCCGCCAGGCACCCTGCCTCCTCGTCGCCGCCGGCCTCGACCGGCGCGGGCAGCGCCACCCCGCCGAACAGCAGCGGGCGGTACACCGCGTGGAACAGGTCGATCGAGCCCACCGACACCGCGCCGATCGTGTCGCCGTGGTACGCGTCGCGCAGGCTCGCGAACCGGATCCGGCCGGTGTCGCCGACGTTCTGGTGGTACTGGAACGCCATCTTGAGCGCGATCTCGACCGCGGTGGACCCGTCGTCGCTGTAGAACACCCGCGCCAGCCCGGCGGGCGCGCGGCGCACGAGCTCGGCTGCGAGCAGGATCGCGCCGGGGTGCGACAGGCCGAGCAGGGTGGTGTGCGCGACCCGCTCGAGCTGCTCGCGCAGCGCCCGGTCGAGGTCGGGGTGGCGGTGGCCGTGGACGGTGGTCCACAGCGACGACACCGCGTCGAGGTACTGCCGCCCGTGCACGTCGATCAGGCGGTTCCCCTCGGCCGACGCGACGATCAACGGCTCGCCGAGCGCGGTCCACTCCTGCTGCTGGGTGAACGGGTGCCACAGGTGGCGGTGATCGAGCGCGGTCAGGGTCGCGGGGTCCAACACGTCCTCCCGCCGGCCCTGTATTCAGGGGCGCCACCACCGCCCGC
Source organism: Myxococcota bacterium (assembly GCA_040080105.1). Classification (GTDB taxonomy): domain Bacteria; phylum Myxococcota_A; class UBA796; order UBA796; genus JACKER01. Next base: position 2,213 of record JBEBJC010000601.1, on the reverse strand, counting down.
CGTCGCGCCGCAGCAGGTCGTACCCCACGAGCTCGCGCCGCAGGGTGGCCGGGTCCTCCGGGTGGTGCCGCCCGATCACCCCGTTCACGTCGCGCTCGGTGTACCGAACCCCGCGCTCGAACTTGTCGGCGAGCCACCGCAGCACCACCTCGCGCTTGTTCCGGCTGGCCGGGATCGCGGTGAGCCGCTCGCCGTCGACGAACGTGCCCAGCACCTTGCGGTCCCACGCGAGCGGGTCGGGCGCGACCTCGGCCAGGGTGGGCGCGGAGAGCAACGCCTTCGACGTGCGCGCGAGCGCGGCGACGTCGAGGCTGTACCACCGGTGGGTGCCATCGGCGCGCACCGTGACCAGCCCCACGTCCTTGAGGCGCGCCAGGTGGTGCGACGTGGTCGGCTCCGACACCCCGAGCTGGGCCGCGAGCTCCCCGACCGTGGCCTCGTGGGACGCGAGCGCTCCCACGATCCGCAGGCGGTTCTCATCGGCCAACGCCTTGAAGAACGACACCAACACCTCGAGCCGCGCCTCGGGTTCCATCGCTGACTCCTTCGATGGACGTCTATGTAGACGGTCGTCGAAGTATCCGCAACCTCGGAGCGAGGGCGACGCGATACGACTCGGCGATGAACCTGGTGTGGCTGTGGTGGCTCGGGTGCGGCGCGCAGCAGCCGGAGGTCGTGGTGCGCGAAGGGGTGGAGTCGCTGGCGCGCCACGTGGGGGTGCCGCCGGCGCTGCACGAGGTCCGGTGGGCGGGGCGCCCGCTCGGGACCGTGGGCCTCGGGCCGACCGACCTCGAGCTGGTGGCGTGGTTCCCGGTGGCGGAGGGCGATCGCGCGGCGGTCGAGGCGGCGCTCGGGGCGCCCCTCGGGGAGGACGTGCGGCGGGTCCCGGGGGCGCTCGCGGGGGTGCTCCCACCCGAGCTCGCGGCGGCCCGCAGCGGCGACGAGGTGGTGCTGCGCGGGGTGGTGTGGCCGGCCACCGCGTTCGAGAACGCCCAGTGGAAGGGCGGGTTCGCGCTGTGGGTCGCGGGCGGGCTGGTGGTGCAGCTCTACAGCTTCTGATCCCAGCCCGGTTGACCCCCGGTGCCCGGCATGCAACCGTGGCAACGGGGGGCGAGATGTGGGCGTGGTTCCTCGCCTGTGACGAGCCGAAGGCCACCGGGTCCGACGATGCCGACCAGGACGGGTTCAGCGTGGCCCAGGGCGACTGCGACGACGGTGACGCGGCGATCCGCCCGGACGCGGTGGAGACCTGCGACGGCGTGGACGAGGACTGCGACGGCCTCGCCGACGACGGGGCGCCCGGGGGCCAACCGGTGTTCGTCGACGCCGACGGCGACGGGTTCGGCGACCCGGCGACCGAGGCCACCCCGTGTGAGCCACCCGCCGACGCGGTCCTCGACGGCACGGACTGTGACGACGCCGACCGCGACGTGTTCCCGGGCGCGGCCGAGCGGTGCAACGGGCGCGACGACGACTGCGACCCGACCACCGTCGACGCGGCCGAGGTCGACGGGGCCGTGTTCACCGACGTGCGCGCCGCGGTGGAGGCGGCCCCGAGCGGGGGCGTCGTCGCGCTGTGTGACGGCGAGCACCCCGCGGACGGCGTCCGGGTGACCCGCGACCTCACCATCACCTCCGCGGCCGGCGACCGCGCCCGCGCGACCCTCACCTCGGCCGGGCTCGAGGTCACGGCCGGCACGTTGACCTTGCGCGCGGTCACGCTCACCGGCGCGGTCGACGGGGCGGTGCGGGCGGCGCCGGGCACCGCGGTGGTCGCCGAGGACGTGGCGTTCGTGGGCAACGCCGGGCGGTCCGGCGCCGCGCTGTACGGGTTCGACGTCACCGTGCGCGACAGCGAGCTCGCCGACAACCACGCCTCCGAGTACGGCGGGGCGGTGCTCGTCGACGCCGGCGGCTCGTTGGTGGTCGAGCGGACCACGTTCTCCGCCAACGTCGCGGACCTCGACGGCGGCGGGGTACACGTGACCGACGCCGCGGTGTCGTTCGTCGACGTCGTGTTCCTCGGGAACTCGAGCGTCGGCTCGGGCGGCGGGGCGTGGGTCGGCGCCTCGGGTGGGTCGGTCGCGCTCACCCGCTCCACGTTCTCCGGCAACGCCGCGGTCGGAGAGGGCGGCGGGCTGTACACCACCGGCTGCTCGGTGTCGGCCGACGCCGCGACCCGGTTCGAGGGCAACTTCGCGGTCGTCCGGGGG
>JBEBJC010000019.1:0-22877 GCA_040080105.1 Myxococcota bacterium | reverse complement strand
CCGAGCACTACTCGACCGCGCCGCCGGTCGGGCGAACGAGCTCGCGAAACCGCGCTTCGTCCAGCAACGCGTCGCGCAGCTCGGCCGGGCGGACCCCGAGGACCGTGGCGAGCGCTCCGCCCGACCCGTCGGCCCCGGGCGCGAGGCTCGCGACCCATCGGCTCGCCCCGACCTCGTCGTCGACCAGCAGCAGGCGGGCGAGCTCCGAAACCTGCTCGTCGGTCAGCCAGACCACCAGGTCCACGATGTCGGGTTCTGACGTCACCGGCGCCGGCTTATCGGATCGGAGCGCACCCGTCGACCCCGGTGACCGCTCGGAGCACCGCGAACAGCACCGCGGCGAGCAGCAGCCCCGCGAACACCCGACCCCACACTCCCCCGGCGCCTCCGAGAGCCGCCGCCGGGGCGCGCTCCCGGTCGCTGACCCACACCCACCGCGCGGAGCCCGACAGCCGGTACGACCACCGCGGCTCCGCCGAGCACCCCGCGCGCAGCTCGCGTTCGACCACCTTCCGCAACACCGGGCCCGCGGCGACCGTGTGCCGCCCGGCGCCGAACACGAACACGACCGCGCCGGTGGACGGGGGGCGCTCCATCACCGCCCGCACCGCCCGCCGGGCGAGCGCGGCGCCGAGGTCGTGCAGGTCGACCACCGGTAGCGCACCGTCCCATCCCACGTGGGTGGCGACCCGCCACGGGCGCCGATCGGCCCACGGCTCGTCCCGCGCGTCCCGCTCGAGCGGGGCGAGCGCCTCGCGGTACGCGGCCACGTCGTCCAGGGCCTACCTCCGCGCCTTGCGCGCCCGCCGAATCCACCGCGTCCACGGGTGGAGCCGCAGCGCCGCCGCGTCGGTCTCGGTCAACCGGAACGTCAGGTCTTCGATCAGGCTCTGGGCGTCGTCGAACGACTCGTGGTGGGGTCGCCCCATCGCCTTCAGGTACCGGCCCCGCGCGATCTGTCGCTCGATCCGAACCACCACCGCCGGCTGCGAGACGAGCCAATCGTCGATCGGCCGGTACACGAGGTCCGGATCGACCGACTCGGACATCGCGCGCCCTTGGGCGATGATCGCTTGGGTCAACGCGGGCACGTCGCCGGTCTGCTGTAGCTTCGCGGTCGCCTTGCGGAACGACACCAGCGCGCCCTTCTGGTCGCCCAGCGCCCACACACCCTCCGCTCCGATCGCCGCGGCGCTCTCTGCCACGACGGTCAGCCCGGCCGCCCGGGCCCGATCCTCGACCTCCCGGAGCTTCGCGACCGCGTCCGCGTACAGCCCAGAAGCGACCTGGATCCGCCCCCACGCGAGGTCCGCCTGGAGACGGAGGTCGAGGTGCTCGCCGCGGCGCAGGTTCGCGCCGAGCTCGTCGACGTACTCCTGGGCGCGCCCGAGCCGGCCGATGCCGACCTCGGCGGCCGCCGCGGCCAACAGGGCCCGCACGTAGAACGTCGGGATCTCGCACTCGCGCAGGTCCACCAGGTGGGCCTCGAGCACCGCGATCGCGTCCGAGAACCGGCCCTGGTACCACAGCGCCTCGGTCAAGATCGGGATCCCGACCGAGATCCCCCGCAGGTCCCCCGACTCCTGCAGCTGGGTCAGCGCGGCGCCGGACGTCCGCTCCGCCTCCACCAGCAGCCCGCGCGCGAGCTGCCAGCTCGCGACCCCGAGGTCGGCGCTCGCCCGCGCCACCGTCGCGTCGACCGACAGCGCGATCCGCCGCGCGCGACCGTGCCAGCTCGCCGCCTCGTCGACCGCGCCGTCCATCTGGGTCGACCACCCGAGCAGTGACGCGGTCATCGCGGCCAACGCGCCGGGCGCCTCGTGCTCCACCAAGTGCCAGGTCTCGAGGAGCGCCTTGCGGAAGTTCGGGTAGTGCCCGATCAATTGCTGGATCTGCGCCCGGATGAACGAGATCTCCGCTTCGAGTGGGTCGCCGGTCGGCGACAACTTCTGCGCGCGCAACAGCGACCGGCTGGTCCGGGGATCGGTGGGGCTGGCCGACAACAAACTCGTGGCGTGCAACAAGAACAGGTGCGCCCGCATCTGGTTGTCGAGCCCTTCCGCGCTGTCGAGGTGTGGGACCACCAGATCGAGCGCCTCGAGCGCGGTCACCGGACGGTGCTTCGCCAGCTGGTGGATCGCCCAGTCACGCGCCCGGAGGCACGCGAGGTCGTATCGGCCCGACTGGACCAACAGCCGGACCTGCGCGACGTACGCGGGCTGGTCGGCGACCTGCTCGATCAGCAGGTTTTCGAGCACCTTCCGCCGGCACGGGTGGAGCTGCTCGAGCACCACTCCCTCAGCCAGGATTTGCCGCCACCGCGCGTACGGCTCGTTGTCGACCCGCGACAACGTGACCCAGCCCCGGTCCTCGAGGTCGCGCAGCGCCGGGGCGATGTCGGCCGGGAAGCACTGGAGCGCGCTCGCGATCAGCCGGACGGCGCCCTCCCCGCCACACAGCGCGAGGGTCTCGAGGCACCGCCGCCGGTCGACCGGCAGCGTGGCGAGCTCGTCCATCAGTCGATCCCGCGCGCCCTCCGGCACCGGGATCTCGATGTCCTCGCTCTGCGCCCACGCGATCCGGTTCTGGTCGTGCCCCTTCGCCCGTAGCAGCCCGCCCGCGACGAGCCGTTTGACCACGTCCTCGACGTAGGTAGGCAACCCCCCGGAGGCCACGAAGATCTGCCGCGCCACCCCGGCCGGTGGAGGCCGGCGGTGCAACAGCGCGCCGACCAACAGCGCGACCTGGCGCACGTTCATCGGCGGCAGGTGGACGCGCACCGCGTCCGGCAGACGTTTGCGGCTGATCGACCTCGGATCGTCGGTGCTCTCGGTGCAGTCCGCCAGGAACAGCACCGGCGCCGGCTCGAGCCGGAGCTGCTCCCGCAGCGCGACCAGCGCCTCGAACCCGACCGGCCCCGCGTGCTGCAGCCCGCGCACGAACACGATCACCGGCGCGCCGTCGAGCGACGCCCGCTCCCGCAGGAGGTCCGCCGCTGCGATCCGCAGCGCGGCGAGCCGCTCGGACACCGCGATCCCTGGCGACCGCTCGACCAGCCGGACCGCCTGCGCCGCTTCGAGCACCGTCTGCGAAGCGTCCGCCCCGAACGACCGCGCGAGCTGGGACAGGGCCTGGGTGAACTGGTCGAGGTCGTCCGCGCCCCGGCGGAAGAACACCGTCAGCGGAGACCAGCCGCGCTCGAGCGCGTACCGCTCCATCCATTGCACGATCTGGTGCCGCCCCGAGCCCTGCAGCCCCACCAGGAGCGCCATGTCGCCCGGGCGCCGGCCGGCCTCGGTGCCGGTGCCGCGGCCCTGCCCCTCGAAGAACCGCCACAGGGTGCGGAGCTGATCCTCGCGCCCCACCAGCGGATCTGCGGCCCGGTCGAGCTCGAGCGCGCCCGAAAGGTACAGCGGGTGACCGGCCGCCGCCTCGAGCGCGTGCGCGACCTCCGCGCCCGTCTGGGGTCGGTTCGCGGGATCCTTCGCGAGCAGCGCGAGGATCAGCGCCTCGAACGCCGGCGCCAGGTCGGGCACCCAGTTCGACGGCCGGGGCGGCTCCATCCGCACGTGCATCCGCGCGAGCTCGCCGATGTCCTCGGTCTCGAACGGGCGCCGGCCGGTCACCAGCCGGTACAGCAGCACCCCGAGGCTGTACAGGTCGGACCGCCCGTCGATCGGGACGTTCAGCAGCTGCTCGGGGGACGCGTACGCGAACGTCCCGATGAACTCGCCGTCGCGGGTGATGTCCTCGACGGCGTCCGAAACCCGCGCGGTGCCGAAGTCGATGAGCTTGACCCGCCCGTCCGGCAACACGAGCACGTTCGCCGACTTCAGGTCGCGGTGCACCAGGCCGCGGTGGTGGATGTGGTCGAGCGCGAGCGCGAGGTCGTGGCTCGCCCGCGCGACCTCGTCGAGCCGGCCGGCAGTGCCGGGCTTCCCCCACTTCTTCGCGTACGCCTGGATCGGCGTGCCCTCGATCAGCTCCATCGACAGCCACGGGCTCGCGCGGCCGTCGCGGGTGCGGTCGGTCAGCACCCCGTACGAGTACACCCGCACGATGTTCGGGTGGTTCAACCGGATCATGGCCTCGTACTCGCGGTTGAACCGCGCGAGCGCGCCACCGGTCTGCACCAGCACCTTCAGCGCGAGGTGCTCGCCGTTGCGCTGGTCGGCGACCTCGTACACCTCGGCCATCCCGCCGCGCGCCAGCGGTCTGAGCACCCGGTACGGGCCCACCTCGTCCGGCACGACGATCGGGGGTGCGGTCACCGAGCCAGCCCGCGTCGAATCCAGGTCGACCAGGGATGGACCCGCAGCGCGGCGCGATCGGTGTCGTTCAGCTCGGACGCGATCCGGTTCAGCAAGGTGGCGGCGTCCTGCAGGTGCGCGTGTGCGCCGCCCCGGTCCCCTCGCGACCGGGCCCACGCGCCGCGCGCGAGGTGCGCCTCGAGCAGCAGCGCCGGCATCGGCTGCTCCTCCAGCAGCCGGAGGGCGGGCTTGAACAGCTCGGCCGGGTCTCGCTCGGTCGCGGCGGTGCGCGCCCGGCCGCGCAGCCCTTCGGCGAGCACCGGCTGGTCTCCCGCGGCCACCAGCCCGAGCACCGCCGAATGGAACGCGGCGCCGGCGCCCTCCCGATCCCCGAGCGCGAACAGCGTCTCGGCGTGCAGCGCGCGAGCGTACTCGGCGAGCACCGGCAGGTCGGCGTGCCGCGCCCCCCGCTGCACCTCCTGCAGGGTGTACGCCGCCTGTGGGTACTGGCCGGACGCGAGCTGGGTCTTCCCGGTGAGGAGCTGCGCCTCGAGCCGCAGGTGCAGGTACTCCCCGCGCGAGATGGTGGCGGCGAGCTCGTCGGCGCACTCCTGTGCCCGGCCGAGGCGGGACAGGTCGAGCTCGATCCACGCGGTGGCGAGCAGCAGCTCGATGTACGGCTTCGGGTCCTCCCCGAGGTACGCCTCGGGCAGCGTCTGGTACAGCCGCGCGAGCGCCTCGCTGTACCGCGCCTGGTGCCGCAGCGCGGTCGACCAGCGCGCGAGCGCGGTCGCGTACCCGCTCCGGTGGTCGGTCTGCTCCGCCAGCGACATCGCACGGGCCGACGCCTCCTCCGCCTCGCGCAGCCGCGCCCGCGCCAGGTGGCACGACGCCGCCTCGGTCGCCACCGCCGCCTGCAGCGACGAGTCGTCGGCCAGGTCGGCGTGGGTGCCCGCCTCCTCGACCCAGTGCTCGGCCTTGGGCAGGTCGCCCGCGAGCCGGTAGCTCGCGGCGAGCTCGGTCGCGATCTCCGCGGCGAGGGTCGGAACGTTCCCTGGTCGCGCGTCCCACGCCGACTTCAACGTCTTGCGGTAGTTCACGTAGTGCCCGATCGCGGCGAACAGCCGCGCCTGGGACAACATCGCCCGGGTGGTCAGCACCGGGTCGCGGTTCGCCTCGGCGAGCCCCCGCGCCCGCGCCAGGTACCGCACGGTGACCGGGTCGGACGGGCCCACCGTGCGCAGGCAGTGGGCGTACAACAGGAACAGCTCGGACAGCTCCGCCTGTCGGTCGTGGTCGCCGATCCGCTCGACGACCGGCGACATCAGACCGAGCCCGGTGCGGACGCGCGAGCGCGCCACCGCGTTGCGGCCCGACACCACTGCCGCGCGCACCGCCTCGGCCATCCGGCCCGACGCGACCATCGCCCGCACCCCGCGCCGACCCGGGGCGGTCCCGCGCGCGGCATCGGCCACCAGGCGGATCAGCAGCGCCCGGCGGCACGGGTGGATCGCCGCGTCGACCTGGGCCTGCAGGACCGGGCTGCGCCACTCCGGGCGGAGCAGCGACCCCGGACGCCACCGCAACACCCCGCCGCCGACCAGCCGCTGCAACACGTCGGCGAGCTCCGGCGCCGTCCACCCCACCACCTTGCCGAGCACCGCCGGCTCGGGCCCGTCTTCGGACACCGCGAGCGCCTCGAGCACCCGGCGAGCGGCCACCGGCTGGCGCGCCAGCAGCTGCCGCGCCGCCTCACTCGCCGCTTCGGGCGGGGCGACCTCCATCGACTGATCGGCCCACGCGATGCGGTTCCCCTCGGCCTCGATCCCGCCGCGCGCCACCAGATCGTGCACCGCCGCCTCGACGAACTCGGGTTGGCCAGCGGTGACGCCGTGCAGTCGTCGCGCGAGCTCGGCGGGCGGTGGGCGCCGGCCGAGCATGTTCCCCACCGCCACCGCCACGTCGCGCGGGTCGAGCGGAGGCAGGGTGATCCGGAACCCGTCCCCCAGCCGCCGCGCGACCTCCGCGGTGCCGTCGAGCTCCACCGACCGCGCCGACGCCACGATCTTGAACGGCACGGGATCGGCGACCAACGCGCGCCGGAGGTTGGCCAACAGGTCCAGCGTGGGTGGGTCGCCGTGGTGCACGTCGTGGATCAGCAACATCGCGGGCGTCGGATCGTGCGCGCACCGGGCCCGGACCAGCGCCACCAACGCCGACCGGATCGCCGACCGGTCGGCCCCGCGCGCCACGGTCCGCTCGGCCTGGGCCAGCTGCTCGAGCGGGCCGCGCGCCTGGTTCGGATCCACCTGCGCGCCGAGCTGGCTCACGGTCTCGATCAACGTCTGCAGCGGGCGCTCGGGGGACAGGGCGCACGACAACGTGGTCCAGCCGCGGTCGGCCGCGCCTGCCCGCACGCTGTCGAGGAACCGAGACCGCGCGGCCCCGTCGTCGCCGTCGACCATCACCAGGCTCGACCGCGGCCCTTCCTCGATGTGGTGCCACAGCCGCCGGACCTCGGTCTCGCGCGACGCCGCGCTCGCGTCGTGGATGCCGAGGCGCGACCGGGTGGAGAACGGGCGGCCGCGGAGCTCCTCGAGCCGGGACGCCACCAGGTCGGCCGAGCCCGGGCGAGCGCTGGGGCTCTTCTCGAGCAGCGACAGGATCAGGTGCACCAGGGGCTCGGGCAGGTTCGGCGTGATCGAGCGCGGGTCGGGCGGCGCCTCGAACAGGTGGGCGTGGGTCAGCGCCTCCACCTCGTCGGACTCGAACGGCCGCTGACCGGTGGACAGCCGGAACAGCAGCACCCCGAGCGAGTACAGGTCGGACCGGTGGTCGAGCGCCTTGCCGGTGATCTGCTCGGGCGAGGCGTACGCGAACGTGCCGACGAACTCGTTGTCGGCGGTGATGCGCTCGCCGTCGAGCAGGATCGCCGCCCCGAAGTCGAGCAGCTTGATCCGATCGTCGGGCAGCACCAACACGTTGGCCGACTTCAGGTCGCGGTGCACGAGCTTGCGGTCGTGGATGTAGTGCAGCGCCTTCGCCACGTGGTACCCGACCCGAAGCACCTCGTTGGTGCGCTCGTCCGACCCCGGCCGCCCGGTGCGCTTGACCGACGACTGGGCGGGCTGACCGCGCAGCAGCTCCATCGTGAGCCACGGCGAGCCGAGGTGCAGCCCGTAGTGGTACACCCGCACGATGTTCGGGTGGTTGAGGCGGGTCATCGCCTCATACTCCCGGTTGAACCGCTTGAGTGACGTCTTCACTGCCACCAGCAGCTTCAACGCGAGCCGCTCCCCGCTCCCGGGGTCGCGGACCTCGTACACCTCAGCAGTTCCCCCGGTCGCGATCGGGCGGAGGACCCGATATGGACCGATTTGGTCAGGGATAGGCGCCACGGCGGCATCATACGCCGGCGGTGGGTTTCTTGCGAGCCCAGGGAGCGGTCATCCGCGAGCGGCGCGGAGATCGCCCGATTCGTACTGCATCGCGCACACCAGGTTTCCCTCGGTGTCGACGAACTCCGCGACCTTCCCGATTCCAGGCAGCACCACGGCAGGCTCGGGCACTGTACCGCCGTGGACGACGACCCGCGCCAGCGTCGCGTCGACGTCCGCCACGCTGACGGTGCACCGCCACGCGTTCGGGGCTCCCTCGCCGCGCGGAGCCGTGCGGCGTGACAACGCCCCTTCGGTGACGCCAGGGCCCGGACCGGTGAACAGGCGGTGGAACCCGGGCGGGCCCCACGGCTCGAACCGCCACCCGAACACTCCGCCATAGAACGCGATCGCGCGCTCCTCGTCGTCACAGTACACCGCAAAATGAACCACGCTGCTCATCTTTCCCTCCGGTCGACCTGGTATCGTCGGTGGCGGTCTGTCCACGTATCGATAGAGAGCCAACCCATGTCGAATCCACGTCAGGGAGGGTCCGAGGTGGAGGTCCGGTCGACGGCGATGGAGTTCGCCCGCGGCGCGACGATGCGCGACCACGCGTTCGGCTGGTCGCAGCTGGTGCACGCGGCCGACGGGGTGGCGCGGGTGGAGACCGACGACGCCACCTGGGTGCTCCCCCCCGGGCTCGCGCTGTGGGTCCCGGGCGGGGTGCGTCACACGCTGCGGTGCTCGACCCGGCTGTCCCTGCGCACGTTGTACTTCCCCGGCCCCGCGGGCCCGGAGCGGTGCCGGGTGGTGGCGGTGTCGCCGCTGCTGCGGGCGGCGATCGTCCGGCTGGTCGAGCTCCAGGCCGCCGGGGCGGACCGCGCGCGCGTCGAGCACCTCGCCGCCGTGGTGGTCGACGAGCTGGCGGTCGCCGAGGTCGAGCCCCTGTCGCTGCCGCTGCCGTCGACGCCCGCCGCGCGCAGGGTGGCCGACCGGATCCTCGCCGAGTCGGCGGCCCGCGCCTCCCTCGACGAGCTGTGCGGGGGCGCCGGCGCGAGCCGCCGCACGGTGGAGCGCCTGTTCGCGGTCGAGGTCGGCGCGCCGCTCGGCCACTGGAGGCGGATCGCGCGGCTCCACGCCGCGGTGGTCGCGCTCGCGTCCGGAGCCCCCGTGGCGGCCGCCGCCGAGGTCGCAGGCTTCTCCAGCCCGTCGGCGTTCGTCGTGGCGTTCAAGCGCGCGTTCGGCCGCACCCCAGGGGCCTACGTCACCGGGTGAGCCGCGCCTGGTACCCGGTGCGGGCGGCGGTGTCGGGGTGCGCGAACACGTCGTTCACCCCGAACCACCGCCCGACCCGCTCGACCACCGATCGCGGGAGCAGCGACGGGAGCACGGTCGACAGCCGGGCGAACCGCGGCACGAACACGTCGACCCGATGGGACGACAACGCGCCCACGATCGCGGCGGCCACGTCCTCGGGCTCGATCGGGGGCGGGTACCGCAGCCGCCCGAGCCCCGAGGTGAGCTCGGTGCGCACGATCGACGGCAACACGTAGGTGAACCACACCCCGCGGTCCCGGTACTCGTGGCGCACCGCCTCGGTCAGCCCCACCACCGCGTGTTTGGTCGCCGCGTACACCGCGGTGTACGGCACGCCGACCCGGCCGGCGACCGACGCCACGTTCACCACGTGCCCGCGTCCGCGGCCGAGCATGCCCGGCAACACCGCGCGCATCCCGTGGATCACCCCGCGCAGGTTCACGTCGATCTGCCGATCGTCGAGCCGCGGGTCCTGGTCGAGGAACGCGCCGGCGCTCATGATCCCCGCGTTGTTCACCAGCACGTCGATCGGGCCGAGCTCGGCCTGCACCGCCTCCACGGTGGCCGCGAACGCCGCGGCGTCGGTCACGTCGAGCGCCCACCCGGTCGCGCCGATCGCGCGGGCCGTGTCTCGGACCGCGTCCGCGTCGAGGTCCGCGATCGCGACCCGTGCGCCGGTGGCCGCGAGCGCTACCGCAGTGGCGCGCCCGATCCCCCGCGCGCCTCCGGTCACGAGCGCGATCGACATCTCACCCCCAGAAAGTCAGCGTACCACCGACAGGTCGATCACCGGGATCTCCGAACGATCGAGCGGCGCCTCACCCGTGGGGGGCGCCCGGTCTCCCCCCGCCAGGGAGAGCGCGACCTCGGCCAGGCCGAACCACGCGGGACAGCGGTCGAGCAGCCCGGCGTCGGCGGTGGCGACCACCCACCCCTCGGCTCCGAGGTCGAGCAGACGGGCGTCGGCGGGGTGGGCGAGCTCGACCTCCCACGCGCGTCCGGCCGCGCGGTCCCGCACCAGGCCCGCGAGCCGCCCCGAGTTCGACACCGGGGCATCGATCACGAACGTGACCGCGCGGGGGCCGAGCGCGCGCGACATCCGGTCCAGCGCCTCGGCCGTCCGGTCGGACCGCCGCCACGACCCGTGCACCCCGGCCACGTCGCGCAGCGCACCGTCCCGCCCGCGCAGCACCGCTCCGCCCGCGAGGCCGCGCTCCACCGTGACCAGCTGGTTCAGCGTGTCGACGGCCACCCGGCGGTCACCGAGCGCGTCGGGCCACACCCGGCGCGCCTGGCGCACCGCCCGCGCCCGGTCGTCACACGCGCACCGACGCACCGCCATCCGCTGCCGCTGCTCGAGCTGGTGGTGGTCACCGACCAACGTCGCGGCCGCGCCCTCGGCGTAGCCCCGCCCGAGCAGCCACGACAGCTCGTGCACCGCCTGGCGCAGCGCCGGCAGCACCGACGGTCGGAACGCCTCGGCGTCGGATGGGTGCGCGCCAGCCACGTCACAGCGCCAGGAGCCCGTCGGCGAGGTCGAGCAGCGCGAGGCGGGACCGGGTCACCGGAGACGACCCGTCGAGCAGCCGGGTGGTCTCGGACAACATCTCCGCCAACGGGACCCGCCGCACCGAGCGGTCGCGGGTCGGCGCGCCCGGCTCCCCCACCGGCTCCCACGCCAGCATCACGTCGGTCGCGCCGTCCTCGATCGCGTGCAACGCCCCGAACGCCAGCCGCTGCGCCACCAGCCGGTCGAGCGCGCTCGGGCTGCCGCCGCGCACCAGGTGCCCGAGCACCGTCTCGCGCGCGTCGACGCCGTGCGGAGCGAGCCACCGGCCGAGGTCGGCGACCAGCTCGCGCGTGTCGTACGGCACGCCCTCCGCCTTCACGATCAGCACCCGCTGCTTGTTCCGACCCGGCGCGAACGACCGCTCGAGCAGCGCGGTGCACACCGCGAGGATCCGGTCGCGGTCCCACCCGCGCTCGGGCACCAGGATCGCGTCCGCGTCGGCGGCGATCCCCCCGCGCATCGCGAGGAACCCGCACTTGCGCCCCATCACCTCGATCACGAACACGCGGCGGTGGGCGGTGGCGGTGTCGGCGATCCGGTCACACGCCTCCACGATCGTGTTCACCGCCGTGTCGACGCCGATCGCGAGGCCGGTGTGCCCGAGGTCGTTGTCGATCGACGCCGGGATCCCCACCACCCGACAGGGGGTCACCTGCGACAACACGTGCGCCCCGGTGAGCGAGCCGTTCCCGCCGATCACCACCAGCCCGCCGAGCCCGTGCCGCTCGATCTGCGCCACCGCGCGCGCCCGCCCCTCCGGGGTCTCGAACTCCTTGCACCGGGCGCTGCCGAGCACCGTGCCGCCGACCCGCGACAGGCCGTCTACGGCGGACAACGCGAGCGGGACCCCGTCGCCCGCGATCAGCCCCTCGTAGCCGCGGCCGAAACCGACGATGGCGTGACCCGCGCCGGTCGCGGCCTTCACCAGCGCGCGGATCGCCGCGTTCATCCCCGGCGCGTCGCCGCCGCTGGTCAACACCCCGATGTGCATGTGGTCCCCCGGACCCCTGGTATTGCGTCCATCGTGAGTTAGAAAGCGGTCCGAACCGGGGGGTGTGCGTGATTGGCGTCCTGCTGCTCGGGTGTATGGGGCCGAGCTACGACTCGGTGTCCCGCATCGACACGATCGAAGCGTACGAGGAGTTCCTGAAGGCCGACCCCGACAGCGCCTACAAGAGCCCGGTCGAGAAGCGGCTCGAGGAGCTGTACTACGAGAAGGCCCAGAAGGAGGACACGCTCGCCAGCTGGGAGAGCTACACGGCCCGGTTCGCGACCGGGTCGCCGCACTACCCCGAGGCGCTGAAGCGGGCGGCGGGGCTCGCGTGGCGGTCGACCCTGGCCGACGGCTCTCCCGCCGCGATCGAGGCCTACACGCAGAAGTACGGCAAGGGCGACCCGATCTTGTCCGACCGGGCGAAGGGCTACCTCGCCGCGCTCCAATACGGCAAGCTCGAGCTGTCGGAGCCTCGGGTGGAGGCGGTGAACCTCGCCGAGGACCCGAAGGGCGAGAAGAACGGCTGGGGCGTGTCCGTCGACGTGACCAACGCGGGCGACTCCACGCTGGCGTACGTGCGGTTGTCGGTCGAGTGGCAGAGCGCCGACGGCAAGGAGCTCGCGACCAAGGACTACCCGCTGGTGTCCGACCACTGGAACCTGCCGGCCACCGAGGAGCAGCAGACCCCGATCAAGCCCGGGGAGAAGCGCACCTGGGTGTGGACCGAAGACTACGCGGTGCTCGGCAAGGACAGCCCGCCGCGGGCGAAGGTGTACCCGACCGGCCTGCGGGCGAAGTGAGGGCCGCTCAGCCCCTCAGCGGGAGGCACCCGCGGCGTCGAGCACCTCGCGCACCGACGGGGCGAGCTCACCCGCGTGGGGGAGCACCTCGGCCGCGAGCGACTCGGCGAGCGCGTAGTCTTCCGCGTCGTACGCGGCGACCGCCGCCGAGTACAGCGCGTACGCCCCCGTTCGGTCCGCGTCGCGCAGCGCGAACGCCCGACGGGCGGCGCTCACCTTGTCCGCGACCGCCGGCTCGACCTCGACCAGCGCCGCCCAGCACTGCCCCGCGAGCGGCCGCAGCCCCGCCGCCTCCGCCTCCCGCGCGGCCGCGCGCAACGACACCGCGACCTCCGGCCGGCCGAGCGCCACCGCGGCGAGCGCGGCCGCCCCCATCGACCGCACCCGCAGCTCGCCGTCCTGCACCGCGACCCCCTCCTCGACCAGCTGCTGGTACACCGGATGGGCAGCCGCTGGCGCGAGTCGGGTCGACGCGTTGAACCGGGCCCACGCGCGGGCCCGCCGCGCCACCCGGGCGTAGCCGGCCTCCCCGAGCGCCTCGAGCTCACGGGTCGCCTGGTCGAACCCGGTGACCGCCTCCGGGTACCGGCCGGCCTCGTACGCCGCGAGCGCCGCGTCGTACGCACCCCGCGCCCGCTCGTACGCCTCGGCCCGCTTCACCAGCTCGCCCAGCCCCCACTGGTCGGCCTGCGCGAGCACCGTCTCGCTGTCGGCCAGGTCCGCGAGCGCCCGCGCGGCGTTCTCGCGCGCGATGCGGGCGAGGGCCGCCCCGCGTGGGCCGCCGACCTTCTCCGCCGCAGCGCTCGCGCTGGCGAAGGTCCGCAGGGCGCCGTCGAGGTCGCCGGCGGTCGCCTGGCCAAGCCCCTGCGCGATCCCCACGTGCACCGGCCCGAGCGGATCACCGGCCTTCGCGAACGCGTCGAGCGCGCTCTGCTTCGCCGCCGCGAGCGCCGACGGGTCGGCCGCGTCGAGCTCCACCGCCAGGGTGCCGACCCGGGCCGCGTCGGCGTACGCGCCCCGCGCGAGGTACGCGGCAGTCGCCCGGGTGTACGCGGCGCGCGCGGCCGCTCGGTCACCGCCGAACGCCGCCACCACCCCCTCGACCTCGGCCAGGCCGCCGTCCCCGGCGCGGTCGGTCACCCGCAACGCCCGGGCTGCCGCCAGCTGGTCCTGCGCCCGCCGCGACGCGCCGGTGTGCGCCGCCGCGCGCGCCGCCTCGACCCGCACCGACCGCTCCAGCACCCGGAAGCTGGTGCCCGCCACCAGGTCGAGCGCCCGATCGAGCGCCGCCGCCCCGGCGTCCCACCGGTTGTCCGCGCCGAACGTGACCCCGAGCTGCGCCAGCGCCGCCGCCTGCTCGCGCACGAGCCCGTGTGCGCCCGCCGCCTCCGCGGCCGCGTTCAGGTGGCGCCCGGCGTCGGCGAACCGGCCCTCGGCCCGCGCGATCGTGCCCTCCGCCAGCGACCGCTGCACCTCGGACCGGGCGTCCCGCGCGGCGGGGATCGAGGCGCGCGCCCCCGCCAGGTCGCCGCGGGCGAGCTGGTCGCCGATCTTGCCGAGCGCGTCGCCCCCGGCCGGCCCGCCGCGCAAGCTCGCGACCACCGCTCGGTCCGCCGCGATCCGGGCGAGCAACCCCGGGTCGCCGGCAGCGAGCGGCTCGGCCCGCGCCAACGCCGCCTCCGCCCCGTCGGGGTCCCCCTGGTCGAGCCGGACCAGCGCGCGGTTGATCTCGACCCGCGCGGCCAGCGCGCCGGTCGCGCCGGTCGCGGCGGCGTCGAGCGCGGCGAGCGCGTCGGCGCCCTGACCGAGATCGGCGAGGATCAGCCCCCGCAGCGCACGCAGGTCACCGTCGGGCCGCAGCGCGAGCCCGGCGTCGACCGCCTCGAGCGCCAGGTGCACGTCGCCCCCTTCGTACCACGCGAGCGCCTCGAGGTACCGCACCCGCGCGTCCCCGCCCGCCGCCGCCACCGCCGCCAGCCGCCGTCCCGCCGACGCGAACGCGCCGGACGCCATCTCGCGCAGCGCCTCGTCGATCTCGGTGCCCGCGTCGGCCTCGAACGTGATCTCGTGCGCCGAGGCCGGGAGCACCACCGGCTCGCCGGCCCAACCCGCCGCCACCATCCATCCGACCACGGGCGCCTCCCGCTGCCGGGTATCAAGGCCGCGGGTCATCCGCGCAGCAGCAGGTCCTCCGCGACCGCCAACCGGGTGTCGAGATCGGGCGCGAGCAACACCGTGAGCGCCTCCTCCCGTGAGGCCGGCAGCTCGCGCACCACCAGGTCGACCAACGCCGCCGGGGCCGCCGCCGCCGCGAGCGCCAGCTGTCCCGGGGACTCCCCCCGGTCGATCCTCGACCGCACCACCGCCGCCGCCCGCGCCCGCACCAGGTCGACCCGCTCGAGCACCTCGGGATCGAGCGGCGGGTCGTCCATCCGCGCGAGCCGGGCGGTGAGCGGCGCGTGCCCGACCCACGCCTCGATCGTGGCGCGGTCGTGGCACTGCAGCACCACGTCGCGCGCGCCAGGCCGGCCCTCCGCGGGCGTCACCCGCTCGATCTTCGCGAACACCCCCACGTCGAGCAGCTCGTCGGCGGTGACCCGCTCCCGCCGACCGGGGGTGAGCGTGGGCACCAGCACCACCCACCCGGCCCGCGCCGCGTCGAGCGCCAGGAGCGTGTCGGCCCGCCCGATCCGGATCCCGACCGGCCCGAGCGGCAGCGCGACGCCGGTGGTCACCGGCACCACCGGCAACACGTCCGGCGGCGCGTCGTCGACCGGCGCCCGGTCGGCCCGCAGGTCGGGGCGCGCCTGATCCCACCGCGCCCGGAACTCGGCCAGCCGCGCGTCGAGCACCGGCGCGAGCCGTTCGGCGCTCGCCGCCGTGTCGGGCACGTGCAGCTCCGACGGCAACCCGCCGCACAGCGCGCGCTGGTAGTCGGCGAGGAACTCGCCGGTCGCGAGGGGATAGTACTCGGCGACGAACGCCAGACCCTCGTCGGTGAACTGGTCGTCGAGCAGCGCCCCGTCACACGCGGCGAACAGCGCGGGCCCGGTTAGCTCCCCGCGCCGGAACGCGGCGAACGCGGCCTCCACCCCGCGCTCGACCCACGCCGCCACCAGCCCGCGCGACACCGCCCACCCGAAGAACAGGCCGGCGTGTACGTTCGCCTGGTGGTCGTCGAGGCCTTCGGCGCGCGCCGCGTCGAGGTGGTACCGCGCCTTGTCGAACACGAACGCGCGCTCCACTCACTGCACCCGGATCGCGTTGGCGTAAATCCACGGGTACGGCCGCAGGAACGGCTCCGGGTCGTCGCCCAGGAACGGCCGGAGGTGGTACGGCGTCATCACCACCTCGACCCGGTACACCCCGGGGCCGTCGGTCGCGACCTCGCCGCACCCCACGTGCCACGGGACGCCGTCCTTGAGCACCGTGACGTCGATCTGCGGCGCCTCCGGGCCCTTCGGCGCGTCGGGGTGCAGCGTCGGGCAGCCGACCGTCAACGTCCCCGCGCCGCCCGCGCCGCCCATCTCGACCACGTCGCCGGCGTCGGTGCTGTGGGTGAAGTCGAACCCGTCACTCGTGCCCAACACGTCGAACACCACGTAGCTCCGACCGGCCTCGAGCGCGGCCTGGGCCGACTCGGGCGAGCCGGGGACCTCGACCCGCAGCACGTTCGAGAACCACCGCAACATCCGGCGGTACGAGTCGCCCCGATCGCCGTCGCGCAGGTCGATCGGCAACACGTTCTGGTGCGCGTCGGTGCCGGCGACCCCGACCGCCGGCCCGCGCGCGAGCAGGTGGTCCCAGTGGGCGAGCGACGGCCCCTGCGCCGCCAGCACGCCCAGCACGAACAGGTCGGGCTCGGCCGCGCCGCTGGGCGAGGTGAACGGGGCGATGTCCAGGGTCCAGCCGAGCCCGTCGAGGCCGAGGTGCTCCTCCCGGATGTCCGGGTCGAACATCGCGTGCAGGTTGAACAGCTCGACCCCGGTGATCCCGGCGTCCTGCAGCCGCTCGAGGTCGGCGTCCACCCGGCTCTCGGTGTGAGCGACGAACACCGCCGCCCCCGCGGCCCGATCCTCGGTGACCGCCTCCGCGTCGTACGCGTTGTACAGCCGGTCGTTCTCGAGTGGATCGAGCGACACGTGCCGATCGAGCCCGACCGGCATCAGCTCGTCCTCGATCCCGGGTGACCACACCACCTCGTGCCCGTCGGGGCAGTGGATCCGGTTCGCGTTCCCGAGCGCCTCGTCGCCCGGCCGGACGTGCGGCAGGGCCTCGTACGGCTGGAACGCCGCCCACGCCGGGTGGTCGGTGACGAACGCGAAGTCGAACCGGGTGGCGCACAGCCCCGCCCGCAGGTCGGCGAGGCACGGCTCGTTCACCGTGCCGCTGCCCTCGGTGGCTCCGTCGAGCAGGGGCATCCCGTCACATGCGTCGTGGGACCACGGCGAGTGGAGGTGGACGACCGCGCGCGCCTCGGTCGTGCCGCGCACCTCGCGGCCGAGCGCCGGCAGCTCCCCGCTCCACGGCACCTCGCGCGGCGCCTGGGGCTCGGGCGTCCCCGGCTCGACCGGGGCTCCGGTGCACCCCAGCCACGCGTTCAGTAACATTCGACGGTCAACCGGTAGTTTCCGGTGGCGCCGTACAGGCCCTCGACCACGAACTCGAAGTCGTACTGGCCGTCGGGGTCGATCCGCTCGGTGTACCAGGTCCGGCCGTCGCCGCCCTCGAACACCCCGGCGGTGGCGTAGGTCTCCACGTCACAGGCGCCGCCGTCGACCAGGATCCACGTCGCCCACAGATCGAAGCAGGTGTGCACGGTCACCGTGACCGAGGTGTTCACCGACCGGTCGGCGAACCAGTACACCCGCTCAGGCCCGTCGAGGGCGTCGAACTCCCCCATCAGGGCGTCGAGCTCGCCGACCATCTCCCAGTAGTCGTAGTCGTACAGGGTGGAGCCGCCGTCGAGCTCGCCGTACACCACGTCGCCGCACGACAGCTCCTCGGTCACGCACACGTCGGTCGGGGCGGGGGTCGGGTAGCTCGCGTCGCAGTCGAGATCGTCGGTGGAGGTGGTTCCGCCGCCGTCGTCGCCGGTGTCCGAGCCCGCGGTGCCGCTGTCCGACGTGTCCTTGTCGGAGCCGCCGCCCCCGAGCCACTCCTCGCACCCAACCACGAGCAACACCGGCAGGAGACGCATCGGGCCCTCACGCCACACCATACGCGATCCCGCGGCCCACCGCGACCTACCGCAGGAGCTCGGCCGCCACCACCGCGCCGGTGCCGAGCCCCAGCGCGGCCACCGACCCGATCGCGAGGCCGTTCGTGTTGCCGTAGCTGCGCGAGATCCGGAAGTTGTCGCCGGCCTCGACCGCGTCGAAGTACGCGCCGCGGCTCACCCACGCGCTGCTGTACAGCGTGGCCGACACCACCCCGAGCCCCGCGCCGATCAGCCGCAGCCGGGTGCGCTTGCCGGAGCCCGTGCTCCCGCCGCGGGCGGGCTCGGACGTGGGCCGGTCCACCAGCCGGGCGCCGCCGGCGCGACCGTCGTCCTTGAGCGGCTGGAGCACGTACGGCTGGCCCACCGGCACCGCGCCGGAGCGCAGGCCGTCGACCAGCACCCACCCGCCGCCGGGCGCGTCGGTCCAGCTGGGCACCACCTCCTCCGCGTCGAGCAGCGCGATGCGCAGCGGGTGGCGATCCCCCACCACCAGGTTCGGCAGGGTGGCGTACGGGTCGGCGTGCAGCATCGCCCCGAGCGCGTTCGTGGAGGCCTCGGGGTCTCCCTCGAGCCACCGCTGCAGCGCGAAGCCCCGGTGGATCCGGGAACACAGGGTAGGGCTCAGGGGTTCGCGGGTGCAGGCCATCGACTTTCGGACCACGAACATCTGCTGTTCGAGCCGCTCGGCGTCACCCGATGGGAACGCCTTCTCCGCGCTGGTGAGCGCGGTTTCGATGGTGGCCGGGTCGCAGCCGGCGGCGTGCGCGAGTGGCGCCGCCCAGTGAACGCTGAGTAGGGGGAGCACGCCGGAGACCCTAACACACTCGATTCGGCGGCAGCGGAGGGGCGACGAGATGATCGGCTGGCTATCGATGGCGTGGGCGGGGACGGTGCGGGTGCACGCCCCGACCCCGGTGACGGTCAAGGTCGACGACCAGGTGGTCGGGCGGGTCACCACCGAGGTGGTGGTCGACCTCGAGCCCGGGGGCCACTCGATCGAGGTGCTCGACCCGTTCGGGGCGGTGCTGGCGTCGACCGAGGTGGTGATCCGCGAGGGCGCCGACCCGGTGTGGCTCGACTACTACGCCCACCGGTTGCTGCCGGTCGAGCGCTCGCTGGTGCCGGACGGGGTGGAGCCGATCAGCGACGTGGGCCTGCAGTGGATCGAGGTGAAGCTCGCGAAGAAGCGCAACGACAAGAAGCGCGTGAAGCTGCTCGCCCCGATGATCCCGAAGTACTGGTTCGAGATGCGGCACGTCGACCGGCTGCTGGTCGCGTTCGACTCGCTCGACGTGCGGGTCGAGATCGCGCAGCTCCTGGCCGCGCGCACGATCGACCCCGAGAAGACCGGCGCGATCGAGAGCCACTTCCCGCCCGGGGAGTTCCGGGAGCGGGCGTTGCGCGCGTTCGCGGCGTATCAGCGGCCCGCGCTGGAGGACGAGGAGTGAGATAGCGGGCGGCGGGAGGGCCCGATGGACCTGTGGGGGTGGTTCGAAGAGCTGGTGGAACAGATCGGCGAGCAGGACCCCGGGCTCGCGCGCCGGCTGGAGGCCCTCCCCGGACACGTGGTGGACGGGCGTCACGCGATGGTCGACGCCGCCGTGCCCGAGCTCCTCGCCGCCGCCCGTCGGCTCGGCCTGCCGTGGCTCGAGGTGTTCGTCCGCCACTGGCGGCTGCAGAGCTGGGTGTTCCACCGGTCGGACGTGGCGCGGGGCCTGCCCGAGGCGGTGTCGCTGATCGAGCGGGCCCACCGGGCCGACGCCGCCCACTGCCCGCAGACGGTGTGCGCGTCGCAGGACCTGTGCGCCGCGTACGGGTTCGCCGACGGACCGGGGTGGGCGCCGGAGCGGCTCGAGGTGTCGGCCGAGACCCTCGGGCGGATCGACCCGCGGTGGCCGTGCTGGACCTGCATCTCGGCCGAGCACTGCGGGGCGCTGCTCGACGCCGGTCGCGCGGCCGACTCCCTCGCGTTCGCCCTCCGGGCCCGCGCGGCGATGGACGAGGCGGGCGAGGACGTGTCGGCGAGTGACCTGTCGATGGAGCGGATCGAGTCGTTGCTCGCCCTCGGGCGGGCCGACGAGGCGCTCGCACTGGCCGACGCCGCGCTCGACCGGCAAAAGGGCGAGTCGTTCGAGCGCGAGCGCCGGATCGAGCGCGCGTGGTGCCTGGTGCGGCTCGGGCGGGTCGAGGAGGCGCTCGCGGCGCTCCCCCCGTGGGCCGAGGTCGAGCCGGAGCCGCCGCTGTACGACCGGTGGGCGATCACGTTCGGCGCCGGCCTCGACGCGGGGCTCGTGCCGTGGGACCTCGAAGCGGTGGGTCGCTGGCCGAAGATGGTGACGACCCTGCGCCGACTCGGCTGCCCTCGCCCGGCGATCGGGGTCGCGCTGCTCGGGGTCGACGTGTACCTGCGCCAGGGGGCTCGCGCGGCGTCGGAGGCGCTGCTCGACCTCGCCCGCGCCGCCGTGCCGGAGCTGCGGACCCCGCTCGACGCCCCGGCGCAGATCGAGGCGCGGGCCGCCGCGATCGCCGCGATCCCGTGGCCCGCGGTGCCCGACGACCCCCAACACGCGCTCGCCGCGCTCGAGGCCGGTTCGACCCGGTTCGACGGCGTGGTGGCCACGGTGGCCCGCCACCCCTCGCTGCACGCCGTGGCGCTGCAGGCGGCGAACGAGTGGCGCTCGCGGGGGTTCCCCGGTCGAGCGCGCCAGCTGCTCACCGCGCTCGCCCAGGACTACCCCGACGAGGGGGCGGTGGTGCTGGCGCTCGGGCAGTCGCTGCTCGACGAAGAGGAGGTCGACGCGCTCGACCAGCTGCTGGCGCGGTACCCCGACCCCGCGGAGCCCGGGGACGCTCCGGGGCACGCGGCCTGGCTCCGCTCCCGCCGGCGCTCCGCCGCAGGAGACCTCGACGGGGCCGCGGGCGCGCTCGAGGCGCTGCTGGCCGCGCGCGAGCCGTGGTGCGGCGGCGGGGTGCCGTACGAGCTCGGGCGGCTGCGCCGCGCGCTCGGCGACCTTCCCGGCGCGCTCGAGGCGTACCAGCTCGCGGTCGACAAGATCGGCCGGCCGTCGGACGCGGACTGGGACCTGCTGGTCGTCGCCACCTGGCTCGACCGGTGGGACGTGGTGCGGGCGGGGATGCGCAGGCTCGGCATCCCCGACGTCGCCGGGGAGGGTCCGGTCGACGCGGCGTTCGGCATGGTCCGGCTCCGGTACGACGACGAGGACGCCCCGGTGTGGGCCGCGCGGACCGGCCCGGTCACCGCGCGGGTGGTCCAGGTGTGCGGCCCGCGGCGCCCCGAGCGGTTCGGCGACCAGGTGGTGTTCGACCCGGCCCCGATCGAGGCCGGTGATCCGCCGCTGTTCCGAGTCGACGGGGTCAAGCGGCCCGGCGGCGCCGAGGGGTACGCGCTGGACGGCGCGCACCCGGGGGCGGCGCTCGAGGGCGTGCTCGCCGCGCTGGCGGTCCGCGGGTGGGAGGCGCAGGTCACCAGCTCCGACGCGTACCAGCTCACCGACCCCGACGGGCAGGAGGTCCGCGGGGTGTACGTGCGGATCGCGGTGCCGGCCGGGGACGCCCCCGCGCTCGCCGCGGCGCTGACCGAGCTCACCGCGGGGTTCGACCGGCCGCTCGTGTGGTTCGAGCTCTCCCGGACGCTCGACCCGGAGCTCGCCGAGCGCCAGCTCGACGTGGCGCGCGCGTGGGGGATGATTTGACCACCGAGCTCCACCGGGCGGGCGTCGACCTCGAAGGGCTGCTCACCGTGCTCGGGCACAACCTGTACTCCACCCCCGACGTGGCGCTGCGCGAGCTGGTGCAGAACGCGCACGACTCGTGTGTGCGCCGACAGGTCGAGCACGGCCCGTACGACGCGCGGATCGACGTGGAGGTCGGGGCGACGCTCACGATCGTCGACAACGGCGCGGGCCTCACCCACGACGAGGTCGTGAGCTACCTCGCGACGATCGGCGCCGGCTACACCCGGCTGCTGCGGGCGAAGCAGGCCGACCCGCGCCTGATCGGGGCGTTCGGGCTCGGGTTCCTGTCGGCGTACGTGGTGGCGGAGCGGGTGGAGGTGGTGACGACGTCCGCCCGGCAACCCGACCAGACCTGGCGGTTCGAGTCGCGGGACGGGCAGCGGTACACGCTGACCGAGCACGAGCCGACCCCGGTCGGGACCCGGGTGATCCTGCACCTGCGGCCCCAACACGCCGAGTTCGCCAGCGCCGAGCGGGTCCGCCGCGTGTTGTCCCGGTACTGCGGGCTGCTGCCGATCCCGGTGTACGCCCCGGACGCGATCAACGCCGAGCCGCCCCCGTGGCGGATCACCGACGACGATCCGTGGTCGGCGCGCCGGCGGCGCACCGCGTTCGCCGCCCGGTTCGAGCCGCTGTTCGAGCCGCTGTGCGCGATCGCGCTCGCGCCGGTCGACGGGCTCGACGCACACGGGGTGTTGTGGGTGCAGGACGGCTCGACGTACGGCGCGAGTGACCACCGCCACGTGTCGGTGTTCGTGCGCGGGATGTTGGTGGCGAGCGAGAACCGCAAGCTGCTGCCCGAGTGGGCGGGGTTCTGCGGCGCGGTGGTGCAGTGTGACGCGCTCGTGCCCACCGCGAGCCGGGAGGACGTGCAGCGCGACGCCACGTTCGACCGCCTGGCCGCGCACGTCTCCGAGACGCTGATCGCGGGGTTGCGCGCGATCGCCACCACCGAGCCCGAGACCTGGCGCCGGATACGCGCGCGCCACAACGAGGCGCTGCTCGGCGCCGCGATCGCCGACCCGCTCCTGTTCGACTGGCTGTGTGACGAGCTCACCGTCCCCACCAGCGAGGGCGACCTGCCGATGGCCGAGGTGTCGACCCGGTCGGGCGGGCGGTGCGTGGCGTCGACCGGCGAGGAGTCGGGGGCCGAGGAGATCCTGTTCCGCGCCCTGTCGCGCCCGGTGATCCACGGGGTGCGGTACGGGGCGCTCGCGTTCGCGACCCGGTACGCGGAGCGCCGCGGCCAGCGGATCGCCCACCTCGGCACCCGCGGTGGCGACGCGGGCCTGTTCCCGCCGGCCGCGCTCGCCCCGGAGGCCGAGGCGGCCCTCCAGCGCCTCCTGGGCGGCCCCGGGGTGCAGGTCGTCCCCACCCGGTTCGCGCCTGCGTCGCTGCCGGTGTTGTGGGTGCCCGACCGGGACGCGCAGCTCGCGCGCAAGCTCGACGAGGACGAGTCGGACCGGCGGATCGCGGGCGGGCTGCTCCGCCTCGCGCGGGCGTTCACCGCGCCAATCGACCGGTCGACCGCGGCCCGGCTGTACGTGAACCTCGGCAGCCCGGTGATCGAGCGGCTGCTCGCGCTCGACC
>JBEBJC010000600.1:0-5373 GCA_040080105.1 Myxococcota bacterium | reverse complement strand
CGCGCAGCCGGCACGCCGACGCCATCGCGCACCGGTCGTTCGACCAGCCGGACAACATCGGGCAGGTGTCGCTGCGCGGGCGCAGCGGCCACCGACCGGCGCGCGCGTCGTCGAGCAGCACCCCGAGCTGGCCTGCGGCCCACCCGAGCACCTTGGCGTCGACCGGCATCCAGGTGTCGGACGCCTTCGGGTCTCGCTGGGGCCCCTCCGGGTCGTCGACGACCGAGCGCACCCGATCGTGCGCGATCGCGAGCACCCGGGCACCCCGGAGCGGCTCGGGGAGCCGGTCCTCGCGCGAGGCGCGCTCGACCACCATCGCGTACACCCACAGCTGCGGGTCCTTCAGCGACACCTGGTCGCGGCGGAACGCCCACCCGTCGCGCGCTTGCCCGGTCTTGAAGTCCACCACCCCCACGAACCGTTCCCCGCGCGGCCCGCTGACGAAGTCGAGCCGGTCGATCAGCCCGGACAGCTCGAGCTCGGCCGACCCGAGGCGGAGCACGGTGGTGCCGAACGCGAGGCTGCCCTCCGCGCCGCCCAGCGGCGCCGGGGGTCGCGGTGGCTCCAGCGGGCCGAACGGCACCTCGGCGGCGGTGGCGTGGGGGGGCTCGCCCCAGGTGTCCATGCGGGCGCGCATCTCCCCGAGCCACCGGTGCAGCGCGGCCCACTCGGCGGTCTGCACCAGGGCGCGCAGATCGGGGTACGCCGACGGCGGCATCGAGTCGAGCTCGGACTCGCGCAGGAACAGCGGTTGGTGCATGTCGACGAGCGCGTCGGGCGGGGTCCACGCCGCCCACAACACCCACCCGGCGATCCGCTTGTCGGTCAGGCCCGCGGCCGCAGGCACCCGGGCGCGGATCTTGGCCACCCACTCCGGCACGAACGGGTACCCGTCGAGCACCTTCGCGGGGCCGCCGTTCTGCGGCCGGAGCTCGCGCGAGCGCACGTACAGCGGCCAGTGGGTGTTCCACCGGTCGCGGTGCCCGTCGACCGCGACCTGGCGCGCGGGAGACAGGCCGAGGCCGCGCACCGCCTCGTCGAACGCGACCCGGGTGGCCGCCTGTAGCGCCTCGACCCGGGTCTCGGCCGGCGCGTCCACCCCGCGCCACCGCACCTCGGGCGTCACGAGCTCGAGCGCCCGGTGCACCGCCCGGCCCACCTCCTTCGGGTCGAGGTCGTCGGCGATCGGATCGGGCTCGTACACCCCGAGCACCACCCGGGTGAACGCCTGGTACCCGCAGCGCGCGAGCGGCTGCAGCAGCCGGCTCACCGAGTGTGCGCCCGCCGGCAACGCCGCCTCGGGGACCTCGGCGAACCCGAGGTACGGCAGCAGGTGCGCCGGCGCGAACGGGACCTCGGCCCGGCGCGCGTCGGCGAGGGTCGCGGTCGGAGAGGGAGGTGCGGCCACGAACGTCGGCGGCCCGCGCCCGTCGCGGTACCACTCGGCGCACGCCTGGTGGCACAGGTGGGCGACCACCCAGTCGGGGCCGTCCACCGGCGCCGGCGCCTCGCGACCGACCCGCGGCTCGAGCCACGGATCGCGGGTCTCGGGCAGCTCGGGCAGCCCGAGGCCGTAGCTCGGCACCTCGGGCCCCTCGAACGCGAGCTCGAGTTGGATCGGCGGCACCACCTCGCGCCCGGTCGCGTCGCGCCGGGTCACGATCGCGGTGGACCGGGCGGCCGCGCCGACCGCGCGGCGCACCTGGCGGATCCGCTCGTCGACCTGCGCCCGCCCGGCGCACGCGCCCAGCGCGGCCAGCTCCGCGTCGTCGAGCAGCGGATCCGGGCTCGGCCTGCGGGCGAGCCCGTGGTCGTGTACGTCGAGCACCACGAGGTGGTCACACGGGCGCCCGTCGTAGTCGTCGATCATCACCACGTCGACGCCGTCGGACAACACCCCGGCGTCGACCGCGCCGGCGAGCGCGTGGTGGACGTGAGACGGCGAGACGGGCCAGGTGGCCCGGTCGCGCAGCGCCCCGACGATCGCGCGGGCGACCGCGTCGTCGTGTAGGCGCACCCGGCACGCGAGCAAGAACCGCTGGACCGCGCCGAGGGTGGAGCCGCTCGGGTGCGCCGGGCCGAGCCACTCGTCGCCGAGGTCACCGAGCAACGTCGCGACCACGTCGTCGAAGTCGTCCGCGTCGAAGGTGATCGGGTTGCCGAGCGCCTCCCCGAGCACCTCCTCGACCGACCGGCCGGTGAGCGCCGCGTGGAGCAGCTCGAGCCGGATCCACACCCCGGCGGCCGCACCGCGGAGCTCCGGGGCCGCCCCCGCGGCGTCGACCTGCTCGCGCACCCGCGCCCGCCAGGTCGACAGCGCGCCGTCGAGCATCCTCGTGCCCTCGAGCACCCGCTTGACCGCGGAGCGCCGCAGCGGCTCGCGCGGGGTGTCCCCTCCCGCCTCGGCGGCCCCGAGCGCCCCGGTGATGGCCGCCTCCGCCGCCGGGTGCAGCGCGCGACCGAGGGAGGTCCGCCCCAACACGAACACCAGGTCGGCGAGCTGGATCGGCGGGTCGGGCGCGTCGGAGAACCACGCGGCGGCCCGGCGGACCGCGAGCGCGAGCCCGTGCACCGACAGCGCCTCCGCGTCGCGCCACGCGCACGGGACCCCGCTCCGCCTCGCGGCGTCGCGCACGCGGCGGGCGGTGGCGAGCTCGTTCACCAGCACCAACGTGCCGTCCGGGTGGCCCGCCGCGAGCGCGACCGCGAGGCGTGCCTCGGCGGCCACGTCGGGGACCATCCGCGCGGGGATCGGCACCCCCTCGGGCTCGGTCGGGGCGCGGTGGGGACCGGCGAGCGCGCGGGCGAGCCAGTGCTCGTGCGCCGACTCCGCCGGCGGGCCGCGATCGAACCCGACCGTGACCACCCGGTCCCAGCTCGCGGTCACCGTGAGGCGGCGGCCGCGCGCCCGCACCGCCTGCACCAGGTGCTCCATCGCCGCCGAGCCCTCGTCCACCGCGAACCCGGCGCGCACGAGCTCGTCGAGCCAGTCCGGCGCCTCGGGCTCGGCCCCGACCGCCCGCGCCAGGCGCAGGTGACGGGTCCACCGGCGCGCCACTCCGGTCAGGCCCGGGCGGGCCCCCACCCGGCGCGCGAGCGCGGATCCGGCCGGCATGGCCTCCTCCTCGACCACCCGGCGGCGAGGCCCGGCGAGGATCGGCTCCTGGTGAACCTGCTGCGCGAGCCCGCCCGGGGTGGCCGCCTCGAGCCCGAGCACCCCGCCGCGCCGTGCCGCCCACCGACGCACCAGCGCGAGGGAGGCCTTGGTGCGGCACAACACCAGCACCCGGCGCCCGCGCAGGGGCCCGATCCGATCGTCCAACCACTGGAGCCAGCTCGACACGACGCCCCGTAGCCCGGCGGGCGGACAACTTTCGTCCGCGTCCGCGACAAGATACTCGACCGACGGCGGAGGTCCGATGCTCGGGTGGTGGATGGCGGCGGCGTTCGCGCGGACGCCCACGTTGGGCGGGCTGGTGATGACGTACACCCCCGACGGGACCGACCCGTACGTGGGCGCGGTCGAGGTGAAGGACGCGCAGACGACCACCTGGGTGTCGGGGGCCGAGCGGTTCGGCTGCGTGGGCAGCGACGGGCTGGTGGAGCTGTCGGCCGACCCGGCGAACTGGCCGCTGTTCCCGTTCCCGAAGAAGGTGGTGTGCTACGGGGCCGACGGGCGGAAGGTGAAGATCAAGGTCACGGTGGACGCGAGCTACCTCGAGCCCAAGGTCGTGGGCGACGGCACGCTGGTGCTGCCGCGGCCGAAGGACCGCCCCGTGGTGTACGACGGCCCGGTCCCCCACCCCGACCTGGTGGTGCAGCAGG
Source organism: Myxococcota bacterium (assembly GCA_040080105.1). GTDB lineage: Bacteria > Myxococcota_A > UBA796 > UBA796 > JACKER01. Next base: position 1,548 of record JBEBJC010000600.1, on the reverse strand, counting down.
GCCAGACCGAGGGGATCCCCCACGAGTGTAAGGTCAGCGTCGGCGGGGTGGTGCACGTGGTGATCGACGGCGGCGCCGAAGACGGCGACGGCACCTGCACCCTGGCGACGAAGTACGGCGAGGACGTGCGCCTGCGCCTGCGCCTGCTCACGGCGAAGTGACGAGGCTCGTCGGGCGCCGGGCGAGCCGGGCCTTGATGTGGTCGAGATCGTCGCGCGGGATCGCCTCGATCAGCCGCTTCGTGTAGTCGTCCTGGGGGTTCGCGTAGATCTCGTCCGACGGGCCGGCCTCGACGATCTTGCCCGCCCGCATCACGCACATCGTGTCGGACATGAACTTCACCACCGACAAGTCGTGGCTGATGAAGATGTAGGTGAGCCCGCGCGACTGCTGCAGGCGCTTCAACAGGTTCAGCACCTGGGCCTGCACCGAGACGTCGAGCGCGGACACGGACTCGTCGCAGATCACGAACTCCGGCTCGACCGCGAGCGTCCGCGCGATGCAGATCCGCTGCCGCTGGCCGCCCGAGAACTCGTGGGGGTACCGCCGGAGGTGGTCCTTGCCGAGGCCCACCTCGTCGAGCAGCGCCGCCGCCCGGTCGCGCCGGTCCGCGTCGTTCGCGCCGATCCCGTGCACCGCCATCGGCTCGGTGATCGCGGCCTCGACGGTCAGGCGCGGGTTGAGCGAGCTGTACGGGTCCTGGAACACGATCTGGAGGTTCCGCCGGACCCGCTTCATCGCGTCGGCCCCGAGATCGCGCAGCGACACGGCCTCTCGCCCGTCGGCGCCGTCGTCGGGGCGGTCGCCCACCCGCCCGCCGCGGATCCGGTTCCGGAACATCACCACCCCGTCGGTCGGCTCGATCAGGCGCAGGATCGCGCGGCCGATGGTGGTCTTGCCGCAGCCGCTCTCCCCCACCAGGCCGAGTGTCTGGCCCGGCCACACCGAGAAGTCCACCCCGTCGACCGCCTTCACGAACGAGCGCGGGCGGCCGAACAGGTCGCGGTTCAGCGGGAAGTGCACCTTCAGCCCGCGCACCTCGAGGATCGGAGCGCCGACGCCGAGCGGCATCTTGTCGCGCCCGCCGGAGGTGAGCGCCGCGAGCCGGTCGCTGCCGAGCTCCTTCGCCCGCCGCTCGCCGCCCTCCGCCACGTCCATGAAGTCCTCGACCGTGGGCAAGATCCGGTACGGCGAGTCGAGGCGGGGCCGGCAGGCGAGCAGCCCGCGGGTGTACGGGTCCTGCGGGGCGGCGAACACCTTCTCGACCGGGCCGTACTCGACCACCCGCCCGCGGTACATCACGCACACCTGGTCGGCGATCTCGGCGATCACCCCGAGGTCGTGGGTGATGAACAGGATCGACATCCGGCGCTCGTCGCGCAGCTTGCGCAGCAGCTCGAGGATCTGGGCCTGGATCGTCACGTCGAGCGCGGTGGTGGGCTCGTCCGCGATCAACAGCTTCGGGTTGCACGACAGGGCCATCGCGATCATCACCCGCTGCTTCTGCCCGCCGCTCATCTCGTGCGGGTACGAGCGGACGCGCGACCG
>JBEBJC010000599.1:0-5374 GCA_040080105.1 Myxococcota bacterium | reverse complement strand
TGTACGACCCCCGCTCGATCGTGAGCGAGCCCCCTTCGACGTACACGTGGGCGCCGCGACCAGCGGCGTTGTCCTCGAACCTCGCGTCGCGCAGCACGAGCTCGGCGTCCTCCGCCCGCACGCCGCCGCCGTCCGCCCCTTCGGCGTTCCGGACGGTGCACCGCACGACCTCGAGCGCCCCGCCCATCACCTCGAGCCCGCCGCCGCCCTCGAACACCACGTCGCGCACCACGACCGTGGCCCCGGACACCGTCAGCAGGGGGTCCTCGCCGACGGCCACCCACGACACGCCCGGCCCGCCGTGGATCTCGAGGTCGATCGCGACGGTCACGTGCTCGGTGTACACGCCGGGGGCGAGCGTGACCACGTCTCCGGGGGCAGCCGAAGCGACCGCGTCCGCGATCGTCGGCGCTGCCCCGGGCACCGCCCAAGTCGCCGCCGATGCGATTCCGGCCCACCCTACGACCATTTGGTCAGGATACCACGAGACGCGAGCGGGTGGCGCCGCGACCACGACTCCGACGAAGTCCAGGGCGCGAGCGCCGATTACATGGTGAACAGCCGCTGGAGCGGCTAGACTCGGGGCCCCGATCGACCAGGCGGAGATCCCATGTTCACCTTGTTCCTCGCGTGCACCGGCGGCTCGAGCCCGCGGTCCGACGATCCCACCGCGCCGCCCGACCCGGTGACCTCGCCCGACCCCACCCCACCGGTCGAGGGCGCGCCTACCTGGTGGCGCGATGTCCGGCCGGTGGTGTCGGCGCAGTGCGCGAACTGCCACCAGGACGGCGACATCGGTCCGTTCCCGCTCACCACCTACGCCGAGACCGCCCCGTGGGCGAGCGCCATCGCCGAGGTCACCGCGGCCGGCTCGATGCCGCCGTGGCCCCCGAGCGCGGATTGCGCGCCGCTGCAGGGAGATCGTCGACTGTCACCCGACGCGCTCGCGACGCTGGCGGCGTGGGCCGAGGCGGGCGCGCCCGAGGGAGACCCGGCCGACGGGGTGGACGTGGAGGAGCCCCCGCCGTTCGTGGGCGACGTGGACCTCGCGATGGCCGAGCCGTACACCCCGTCCGGGGGCACCGACGACTACCGGTGCTTCGTGGTCGACTGGCCGGGGTCCGAGCCCGCCTACGTCACCGCGTACCAGGTGTTCCCCGGCGCACGGGAGCTCGTCCACCACGTGATCCTGTACCTGGCCGACGCCGACGACGCCGCTGCGGCGGACGCGGCGGACGAAGGCCCCGGCTACACCTGCTTCGGCTCGTCCGGGGTGACGTCCCGGATGCTCGGCAGCTGGGTGCCCGGGGTGACCGGGATCGAGCTGCCCGCCGGCACTGGGGTGTCGGTCGAGCCCGGCACGGCGGTGGTGATGCAGATGCACTACAACACGATCTCGGCCGAGCCCCGCCCCGACACCACCGAGGTGGCGCTGGTCACCACCGACGCGGTCGACGAGCCGGCCGAGCCGGTGCTGTACACCAACCCCGCGTGGTTGGTGGGCGGGATGCAGATCCCTGCCGGCGACGGCGATGTGGTGCACACCACCTCGATCTCGGGCGGGTTGCTGAACCTGTGGACGACCAGCCTCGACGGCGGGTTCGGTGACCCGCTGGTGTTGTCGAGGATCGGGCTTCACATGCACACCCTCGGCACCTCGGCCACCTTGAAGCTGAAGCGGGAGGACGGCACCGAGCAGTGCCTGCTCGACATCCCGGCGTGGGACTTCCACTGGCAGGGCGGGTACAACCTGGTCGACCCGGTCACGGTCGCGCCGGGCGATGAGCTCGAGCTCACATGCCACTGGCGCAACGATGGACCCGGGGCGATCGACGTGAACTGGGGCGAGGGCACCCAGGACGAAATGTGCCTCAGCGGCCTGTACCTGTCGCGCTGAGGCAGGCAGCGGGCCTACGCCAACCGGTCGTTGCCTTCGGGGTCGAACACGTGCGTCAGCACCTCGCCCTCGAACCGCGCCACCGTCCCGGGCGGCAGCAGCAACGCCTTGATCAGCCCGGTGCGCAGCCGCGCCAGGTGGCCGGTGTGCAGCGGGATCGGCTCGTGGGTCGAGCCGCCCTCCGCGGTCAGCAGCCACCCCGAGTCGCCGTCGTCGGTGCGCTCGGACAGCCGCCGGAGCAGCACCACCTCCTCGTCGAGCGCGCCCGGCGCCACCGCGATCCGATCCGACATCCGACAGTCGGAGGGCTCGGCCTCGACGTGCTCCAGCACCAACCGGTGCATCACCAGCGTCTGCAGCGTGAAGGTCACGTCCCACACGATCTCGTCGAACGGGGCGGCTGCGAAGTCGGGCTCGCACAACACGAGGTCGGTCCCCTGCTCCCGCACGGTCAGCAGCGACCACCCCCACTGGACGGTCGCGCCGTCGGCCAGGCCCGGGAGCGCCGCCACCCCTTCGACCAGCGCCCGCGCCGCGTCGTCGAGCCATTCGGGCCGGGTGTGCCGGCCGAGGAACCACCGCGCGACCACCCGCCGCTCTCCGGCGTTCGCCGACCGCTCGCGCGCCTCGCCGCGGTCGAACGGGGTGCCGACCGGGCGCGCCGCGCCCGACTCCGCGAGCCGACCGAGCCAGCCCAGCACCACGTGCCGACCGAGCTGCCCGGGCCCGTCGTCCGGATCGAGCGCCAGCCCGCGATCGAAGCTCACCAGCGCCTCGTCGAGCCGCCCGAGGCTCATCAGCGTGTTGCCGCGGTTCACCCACGCCATCGGGTCGACCGCGCCGTCGGGGAGGGCCAGCGCGCGGTCGTAGCACTCGAGCGCGTCGTCCCACAGGCGCCGATCGTCGAGCAGGCGGCCGAGGTTGATCCACGCGTCGCTGTAGGTCGGGTCGATCTGCACCGCGCGCTCGTACGCGCCGACCGCCGCGAGCGTGTCTCCGACCTCCTGCTCGAGCACCCCTCGCCGGAACGCCCACTCGCGCCGGTCGGGTTCGCGCTCGGCCAGCCGATCGAGCGCGGCTCGGCACCCCTCGAAGTCGCCCTCGCCCCAGCACCGCTCGAGATCCGCTACCCACAGCTCCACGTCGCCCTCCCGCGGCCCGCGATGCGCGTTAACCCACCGGCCGCACCCGCGTTATCAGCCGCCTGCGGGGGGCTCGCGATGTTCGGGTTCGTGTACTTGAAGACCACGCCGGTCACCTACGTGCTGCACTACGTCAACGGCAAGCTGCACCGCGAAGGGCCGGGATTGTCGTTTTGGTATTTTCGACCCACGTCGGTGATCGCCCAGGTGCCGCTCGGCTCGGTCGACGTGCCGTTCGTGTTCGCCGAGTCGACCTCCGACTACCAAGAGGTCACGATCCAAGGCGATCTCACCTACCGGGTGACCGACGCGAAGCGGGTGGCCGAGCTGTTGGACTACACGGTGGACGCCCGCGGCCGGCGCGCGTCGGAGGACCCGAGCAAGCTCGGCGATCGGCTGGTGAACGCGGCGCAGCAACAGGCGCGCGCGTTCCTGAAGGGGAAGGGCCTGCGCGACGTGCTCGCGGCGTCGGACGGTCTGCGCGAGCAGATGCGCGCCGGGCTGGTGGACTCGGACGTGACCCGGATGCTCGGGCTCGAGATCCTCGGCCTGTCGATCCTCGCGATCAAGCCGTCTCCCGACATGGCGAAGGCCCTGCAGGCCGCGGCGCGCGAGCAGCTGCTGCGCGAGGCGGACGAGGCGATCTACGCCCGCCGCAACGCTGCGGTCGAGCTCGAGCGGACGATCAAGCAGAACGAGCTCGAGACCGAGCTCGCGGTGCAGCAGAAGCGCCGCGCGGTGCGCGAGGCCGAGATGGCGGCGGCGATCGCGGTCGAGGAGCAGCGGGAGGCGCTCGTCGACAAGACGGTCGCGATCGAGCGGAAGCAGGCGCTCGCGCGGGCGGAGGCCCTGGCGAAGACGATCGACACGGTGCGCGACGTGGACTGGCGCACGCTGATGGCGGTCACCGGCGGCGGAGCCGACTCGAAGACGATGATCGCGATGGCGTTCCGCGAGCTGGCCGAGAACGCGGAGAAGATCGGGCAGCTCAACATCAGCCCCGACCTGCTGACGAACCTGGTCCAGCGGTCCGAATGAAGGTCAACGCGAGCCCGGCGATCGTGGTCGTCACCCGCCAGACCCGCCTCGCGGGGCTGAAGGCGCGGTTCAACAACGCGAGCCAGGCGAAGTTCTACGTGCAGCAGTCGGTGAAGCACGAGGTGCTGCGCCGGAAGTCGGCCGCGTCGGCCGCCGAGGTCCAGCGGGTCGCCGACGAGGCGTTCGACGCGTACGAGGACGAAGACCGGCAGTACCACGACGCGATCCGCGCGCTGGGCAAGGCGCTCGACTTCGGGCCCCCGGTGCGGTTCGTCGACCGGTCGCTGGTGCCGACGTTCGACTTCCACACCGCCGCGGTGGTGGTGGTGATCGGCCAGGACGGCCTGGTGGCGAACACCGCGAAGTACGTCGGCGATCTGCCGATCGTCGCGGTGAACCCGGACCCGGAGCGGTTCGACGGGGTGCTGCTCCCGTTCGCCCTCGCCGACGCCGCGGCGGCGGTGGGGCGCGCGCTCCGGGGCGACGCGCGCACCCGTGCGGTGACCCTGGCCGAGGTCACCCTGAACGACGGGCAACGGCTGCTCGCGTTCAACGACCTGTTCGTCGGGCCGCGCACCCACGGCTCGGCGCGGTACGTGCTGCGCGCGGGGGAGCGGACCGAGACGCAGTCGTCGAGCGGGGTGCTGGTGTCGACCGGGGCGGGCTCGACCGGGTGGGCGTCGAGCGTGTTCAACATGGCGCGCGCCGTGGCGGCGTTCGGCTCCGCCGCGCCCCCCGAGCCGGTGCGCCTACCGTGGGACGATCGGCGCCTGCTGTGGGTGGTGCGCGAGCCGTTCGCGAGCCTGCACAGCGGGGCCGAGCTCGGGATGGGCCTGCTCGAGGACGGCGCGGAGCTGGTGCTCGAGTCGCAGATGCCGTCGGACGGGGTGATCTTCTCCGACGGGATCGAGGCCGACGCGCTGCAGTTCGACAGCGGCTCGATCGCGCGGATCCGAGCCAGTGATCAGCGTGCCCGGCTGGTGGTGCGCTAGTACGGCCTCTGCCCCAACGCCTCCGCGATCTGGTCGAGCTGGTCGTCGGTGTGCGCCGCGCTCACCGTGAACCGCACCCGCTCCTGACCCCGCGGCACCGTCGGGAACCGGATCCCGGGCGCGAACACGCCGCGCTCGAGCAGCCGCTGGGCGACCGCCATCGTGTCGGGGCCGGTGACCACCGGGACGATGTGGTCGGCCCCGAGCGGCGACCACCCGAGGTCGGCGAGCGCGTTCCGCAGCCGGCGCACGTTGGCACCGAGCCGCTCCCTCCGCTCGTCGGTCGCCGCGCGGAGGCCTGCGAG
>JBEBJC010000598.1:0-5375 GCA_040080105.1 Myxococcota bacterium | reverse complement strand
GCCCCATTGTTCATCCGGCGCCCGGTACAGCTCGGGCAGAACCCGCGGTGCTTGCACGAGAACGCCACCGCCCTCGCGGTTCCGCACCCGTCGCACCGGGCCCGAGATGTGGGCCGCGCGGAGGCGCGGGAGGGGCGTGTTGCGGATGGAAACGTCGGCGTCGAGTCGCTCGACAGCGGCGATCGCGTTCCTCACGGAGCTCGGGCTGACGCTCCACGGGCGCGGCCTGGTCGACGGGGTGTGGGGGGCCGGGTGACCGGGCTCGGGGATCAGCGGGTGCACAGCCGCCTCGAGCTCTCCCGGTTCCTCGCGCCGGAGGATCCGAAACACGCGGATGGGACGCCGGACGAGTCGCGGGCCTACGAGGAACGGGGCCGCCAGATCGCCGCCGAGATGTTCTACCTGGTCTCGCGCGTCGCGGGCTGAAGGCGGGCACTGGCTCCGCGGTGTTTCGTCGACGCGACACCCGCTCGGCCAGCCCGGATGGTGCGCGCGGACAGCGAGCAGCTGGAGATCACGCACACCCGACCGGAGTCCGACGGCCCTATGGCTGTCGCTCGGCGACAGCCGCCGCGAGCGCACGGACGGACTGAGCCACGGCGGGGGAGTCTCTGCGCAGGATCCCGGTGTGGTTGCTCGAGACCTTTGCGCTGACCCTGAGGTTCGGGTTGCGCCCGAGGATCGGATCGAGGACGCGCCGCGCCTGCTCCATCTCTCCATCCTTGGTTCCCAGGCTGTCGCCCGTCGCCATGACGAACCACACCGGGCGGGTCAGGCGCTCGAGGACCGGCACACTGGCGGCGCCGATCTCGTTGAGCTCGATGTTCACATCGGCGTGCTGGTCCGCCGTCATCCGCGCAGCCAGGCCCAGCCGGGCGGCGATCGGGAGGAGCAACCGCCAGCGGCGGAACATCTTCCGGATGGCCTCCTGGCCCGCGGCGCCGGTCACCCCGACCGGAAATGCATCGACGATCACGGCCCCCAGCGCGCGGTCCGGGTACCGGTCGGTCCAGTGCCACGCGAGGATGCCCCCGAGGGACCAGCCCACCAACAACGGCCGGTCCACCCCCCTGGCCTGGAGGACCCCGTCCAGATCCCGGATCATCGACTCGAACGAGTAGTCCGCCGAGCGCCTCGACTTGCCGCGCGCGCGCTCATCGTAGGCGATGTGCCGGTAGCCATCGCCGAGGTGGGCGATGACTCGCCGCCAGTGCGTCTGGTCGGCGTAGGCGCCGTTGAGGTAGACCACGGGAAGGCCGCTGCCCCCCGTATCGGTCACGTACAGCGCGGTGTCATCGACCGACACCATGCCGCTCCAGGCGAGTGGCTGGGTAGTCATGGATTCCCTCCCTTCAGGGCGTGATGTGGATCAGAGACAGCGGCGCAGCTCTCGGGACACCGCGCACGTGCAGCGTCGGGAGCGCCTCGTGCGACTCCGTCCGCCCTGCGGGTGGGTCGCCCGATCCGGCTGCGTGGCTATCGGGATTCCCCGCGGCTTCCGGCGCCCTTTCCGGCGGCGCGCTCGATGTCGCTCTCGAGTTGTTCCTGCACTCGGACCCGCCAACCGTCCCCGTAGTTTCGCATGAACGCCTCGACGAACGCCACGGGGTCGTCACCGACGACCTCCTGGACCGGGGTCCCCCGTGCCGCGCTCTGTTCGAACAGCTCGATGAGGTCCTCGAACATCGCGGTCGGGTCGTCCACCAGCCCGACGTGCATCAGGTAGCGCTCGATCGCCTCGACCGCAGCGCGATGGTCGGGGGGGAGTTGCTTCACGCGCGCCTTGTACTGCCACCACTGCCTCTTGGGGCCGATCACCGCACCGATCAGTCGCTGGATGAAGTTCAGCATGTCATTTGCCTGCGTTGTGAAAAGTTTCGAGTCGATCCGAGAGGAACGCCCACGTCCTCCAGAAGTCTTCGAGCTGTTCGCGCCCACGATCGTTGAGCGAGTACACCTTGCGCGGCGGGCCCTTCTCGGAAGGGACCTTCGTGACGTCGACGAGGCCGCGCTGCTCGATGCGGATGAGCAGCGCGTACACGGTCCCCTCGGCGATGTCCGCGAACCCCTGTTCACGCAGCCACGCCGTGATCTCGTAGCCGTATGCGGGCTGCATCGACAGGACTGCGAGGACTATGCCTTCGAGCGTGCCTTTGAGCATCTCCGTCATCTGTCCGCCCACCCGACGCCCCCTATTCTACTAAGCATCACTGACTACTGGTACATAGCCTCACCGAGTAGCGGCGGTCAAGGGCGTCGGCACAGAAGACGAGCGCAGTGGTTGGACGCTGCTTCATCGCTGGCGTTTTTGTGGCGCATGGACGAGCGGGGCAGCCGATCGGCAAGCGGACCAGCAGCGGGACCCCCGCCGCTGCTGGCTCGTCGCGCCGCTCCCCGAGGAGCGTGTCGCGGCGTTGCTCGCGCCGGTGTCGTTCGGACGCTGGCCGGGCGCGCTCGCCAGGTCACTCGACCCGGGTGTCGCACCCCCGGTACACCACCGGCGCGTTCGTCTTCCGCAAGCGGTCCCCCTCGACCACCCACGTTCCGGCCTTGGGATCGACCGGCGGTTCGGAGGGCACGTCGTCGCGGCAGCCCACGAGGGCCACGGTGACGCTGCGTTCACTGACCACGGGCACGGCCCCGTGCGTCCAGATCGACTCGGCGTACGCGGTGACGCCGTGGGTGAGTCCTGGTGACTCGAGCGCGACCGTCACCCCGCGCGTGACGCTCCCCGGCCGCGCGGCCGCGCGTACCACCCGGAACGACGTGTGGCTCGATCCCCCAGCGGTGTTGCCGAACCCGGACGACTCCGAGAGGACGTACCACCCGGGCGCGCCGGGGATGGGCTGGACCTCGAGGTCGGAGTATTCGTACGCCTCGCCGACCTCGATCAGCGGATCCACCAGCACCCAGCGGTCGTCGGCGCCGCGCAGCGCGAGCCAGGTGCCGCCGTACGGGTCGCTCGGCATCTCGATCCCCCACGCGCCCTCGGCGTACCGCCTGAGGACCTCGATCCCGGGGGCCGGTGCACGATGGACGCCCCTCGCGTCGGCGCCCTGGATCGCGGCTAACCAGGCCTCGGGCGCGAGCAGCTGGCGCACGCTCAGCGGAACGGCGCTCACCACGAGGAGCCAGTTGGCTTCGACGAAGCCGGGAGGCGCCACGGTGGTCTCGGCGGTTTCGGATGGGTCGTACGGCGGCAAGGGCAGCTCCCGTCGCCATCCTCGAACCTCGGGCAGCGGGAGCACGAGACCCAGCTCTGCGCCGCGCTCGAGGATCATCAGCCGGTTCACGTCGAGCGGGAGCGCGAGCACGCGCTCGGCGAGGTCCACCGTTCGAATGGGTGCGGCGGCGTTGATCAGTAGCACGCGTCCTTGGCGGTCCGTCCCGAGCAGCGACTGCGACACCGTCTGCGTGTCGTTCTGCCACAACACGGCGCCGCCGCAGGTCCGCACGCGCTCCGCCTGTACGACCAGCGCGTAGTCGGGCAGGATCGCGTCGATGGGGTCGCACGCCACGTCCAGCAGGCGCGCTGGCGCCAGTCCCCGTCGGCGCGGCTGCGCGACGAAGTACGCGCCGGCCGTCGGCGACGGTTTCCCGACGACGGAGGTGGGGCGGCGCAGGTACCCTGCGGTGGTGGCCGAGAACGCCGTCGCGTGGATCGAGTCGAGGAACCCCTCGGGCACGACGGGCTCTGCGTCGTTGGCGTGGACGGAGAACGAGGCGCGACTGGCGTCGACGCGGAGGATCACCCAACCCTCGACGCGGGCGACGTCGACTCCGTCGGCCACGGGTTCGAACGAGAGGTCGGCGGCCAAGGCGCGGGCGAACGTCCACCACATCGCACCCGGCTACCACGGCGGGCGCCGCGTGTGCACCGCGGGCGTCGAGCGGGCCGGCCAGGTGGTGTTCCGGGAGGCCCTCGCTCGCACCCGGCTCCGCGTCGGGGACGAGCTGCAGAGCAGCCGCGCCACGCGGCCACCAGCGACAGGCCGACCCCCGGCCCGCCCTCCGAGCGATCCCAGTGTCCGACCTGGCGATCGATGCTCGCGTCGAGCTGGTGACAGGTAGGACAAGCGCCCTCGCCATGGTGCAGCTCCATCGCCAGTTCCACCTGCCTGCCGGGAAGGGTAGCACGCGCCGGTTCCAACGGGGGTGGGCAGCCCCCGCGAGTCTCTGAAACGGTCGGTTCAACCGTAGGCTGCTCGCTCGGGCCTGGCAGAGGTGTCCCAGCCGGGCGTTGCAGCCCGTTCTCTGGAGAGGTCCGCTCACCCCGATCGACGCCCGGATCCCCACGGGAACAGCAAGGTCACCCCAATCGTTGTTTTAGTGCTGGAAACTACCGGGAGGCCAGAATGGGGGGCGCGCCTGTTCCACGAGCCGGGTCGCGCCTCGCGGATCCACCTGCCGGTCCAGTCGTCTCAACGAGGGTAGCCCCGGTGATTCACGCCCCGCTCGAGCTATAACGTGGCAGATACCGGAGCAATCGATTACCTGCCCCCCGCTGGGAGGCCCGGTTGTTTCTGGTGATCGTCCATCGGCGTTGGGGCAGTCTGCCCATCCTGGTTGGCGTGGTTGCCGCGTTTGCCGGCGCCTGCGGTGGGATCGGCTGGGGCAGGGGAGGCCCTCCGTTCCTGGTGGTGCTGGGACTGGGCGCGCTACTGGTGGCGGCGGTGGGCGGGGGGCGCCTCTGGCGAGCGATGAACAGCCCCGGCCGTCGCTCCCGCCCTTGGGAGTGGGTCATCGATTCGCCGTTCGACACCCACAGCCCATTCGACTCGCTGATGTGTGTGCAACTCCCCTGGTGGAGCATCGCACTGGTCGGACTGGCGCTCGCGGCGTCCCAGATCCCCGACGCTCCGCCGGTGCTCCCCGACGCAGGCCCGGATCAGGAGGCGTCGATCGACACTCGAGTGCAGCTCGACGGCACCGGCTCGCTCCGAGCCGGACACGCGGACCTCGGCTTTCATTGGACCCTGGTCGATGGGCCTCCCGGGAGCGAGGCCAGACTCGATCGACCGGACCACCCCCTCCCGACGTTCGTCCCCGATCGCGCCGGGACCTATCTGCTCGAGCTCACCGTCACCGAAGGGAGCGCTCCCGTCGGTACCGATCGGGTCGAGGTCGCGGTCCGATAGGCAGAGCTACTGGGACACGGTCAACGCAGGGAGATCGAATCGATCTCGAACCACCCACTCGCGGGGGCACCGGCCGCGTCGACGAACTCGAGCACCGGATCCAGCCGGATCGCATCGATCGATCCGGCCCAACCTTGCCCGAGGTGACAGGTAGGACAAGCGCCCTCGCCATGGTGCAGCTCCATCGCCAGTTCCACCTGCCTGCCGGGAAGGGTAGCACGCGCCGGTTCCAACGGG
>JBEBJC010000597.1:0-5381 GCA_040080105.1 Myxococcota bacterium | reverse complement strand
TCGTACGCGACCCCCTCCGGCGGGGGCACCTGCCGCACCACCGCCGCCGCACCGGCAAGGTGCTCGGGCCGTTCCCGCAGCTCGGCCCCACCTGGGTCCGGGTCGGGGAGGGGTACCTGTTCGCGACCGACCACGCGCTGGTCGCGGCGACCGCGACGGGCGAGGTCCGGTGGACCGTCCCCGCCCTGTCGCGGGCGTACGATGGGCCCGTCCCGCCGTGACTTCGCGGTATACTGCCGCCTCGCCGGGAGGGGCCGATGATCGCGTGGGTTTTGGCGTGCACCGGGGGCAGCAGCCCGATCGTCCCGCTCGACACCGGGTCCGACGGGACGTTCCCGGCGGTGGGACCCGACCTGGTCGTCGACGCCGGCGGGGGCAGCGAGTACACCGGCGAGTGGGTGCTGCCGTCGATCTCGGTCAAGCCGAACTCGGAGCTGGTGATCGGGTGGGACGCGGTCACCAGCGACGCGTGGGGTGAGGCGCGCGACCCGACCGACTTCGGCGCGGTGGTGTTGCTGGAGCTCGGGGCGCAGCGGCTCGACGCGCTCGACGCCCTCGCCGCCGGCGCGCTGGAGGACGTGCGGGTCGACCAGTGGGAGATCCCGCTCGACGGGGCGACCACCGACCTGACCGCGTCGTCGTTCCCGGGGTTCGACCCCGAGGCGCGCCTGTCCGAGGACCCCGACACCACGTGGCTGCTCGGGCTGTGTGACACGGACGGGTCGCGGTACGACCTGCGCACCGGGCTGGTGCTGGTGCCGACCGCCGGCCAGACCGCGCTGTTCCTCGACGTGCCCGACGGCGCGGGCACCTACACCTGGCAGAGCAAGTACGACGACGGCCTGCGCACCGAGGCCGGGTACGACGCGTACACCTTCGACTGGTCCGCGCTGACCGCCGACGCCTACGGCCAGCCCCTGGGGCCGTTCGACGAGCTGTTCGTCGGTCGGTACGACGGGGTGACCGAAGGGGACGACCTCACCGGGGAGGTGCACGACCTCGAGGCCCGCGCCGACGAGTGGTGGACCGGCGACCCCGGCGGGGCCACCCGGGTCGACCTGGGCGAGCTCACCGGGTTCCCCGGGTTCGTCGAGGGGGTGTACCTGATCGGGCTGCGGTGCACCACGTGCTGGGAGCCGGCCCCCGGGCTGGTGGTCCCGGTCGAGGTGCGCTGATGTGGCTCGCGCTGACTGCGGCGCACGCCGGCCTCGGTCCCGCCGGGGTGGTGGTGTTGTACAACGCCGAGGTGCCCGAGGCGGTCGACGTGGCCCGCGCGTACGCCGACGCCCGCGCGGTGCCGGAGGGCCAGCTGTGTGGGCTCTCCGGGATCGACCCGTCGGTGACCGTGCAGCCGTTCGCCGAGTTCGACGCGCTGGTGCGCGCCCCGCTCGACACCTGCCTCGCGGCGCTGCCGCAGCCGGACGCGATCGACGCGATCGTCACCGTGCGCGGCCTGCCGTACGTGGTGTCGCTGCCCGACTACGTGGTGGGGTTCGAGGCGGCGCTGCAGGTCGGGCACGCGCTCGGGTTCGACGGCGAGCCGATCCTCGGGTCGGGCCAGCCGTTCGCGAACGGCCTGTTCTCGGCCTCGGTGAAGAACCCGGTGTTCGCGGGGATCGACGGGAGCTGCGCGCCGAGCGACCTCGTGGTCACGAACCCGTACGCGGCGTGGTACGACGCGACCTGCGCGCTGCAGCACGCGCCGAAGTTGCCGGGTTCGTTCCGGCGGTCCGCCCGCAACGACGCGCTGGGGCTCGAGTTCCGGGGGGAGCTCGCGGTGGTCACCCGCCTCGACGGGTTCGACTACGCCGACGCGGAGGCGCTGATCGACCGCGGGGTGGCGGCCGACGGCACGTTCCCCACCGCGCCGGTGACCTGCATGCGCGGCGGCGACGAGGCGCGGGCCGCGCGCGACCCCGAGTGTGAGCTCACCGTGCGGCTGCTCGCCGACGCCGGTGTGTCGGCCGAGTGGATCGACGGGTTCGACCCCGCCCTGTCGGGGCGCGAGGTGGCGGCGTACTTCACCGGCACCGCCGACCTGACCGCAGGGATCGCCGGCCAGACCTACGTGCCCGGCGCGATCGCCGACAACCTCACCTCGACCGGCGCCGTCCCGCAGAACTTCTTCTGCGACCCGACCGGCGCGGTGTGCCCAGAGGCCGAGTCCCAGACCTCGATCGCGCGGTACGTGCGCGCAGGCGCCACCGGCGTACACGGGGCGGTCGCCGAGCCGCTGAACAACGTGTTCCCGAACGCGGGCGCCCTGGTGCTGTACACCAGCGGCTACAGCCTCGGCGAGAGCTTCCTGTTCGCGCAGCAGTTCCTGTACTGGCAGAACCTGGTGCTCGGCGACCCGCTGACCACCCCGTTCGCCGAGCGTCCGGTGGTCGACCTGCCGTCGGCGTGGGCCGCGGGGGAGAGCGTGCAGATCACCGCGTCGCACCCCGACGGGGTGGTCGAGCTCCGGCTGTACCTGGACGGGGTGGAGGTCGCCGCGGCCGAGGGCGACACGCTCGCGTACACCCCGGACGGGTCCGCGGGCGACACGGCTTCGGTGCTCGCGGTGGCGGTGGCCGGCGACCACCAGCTGCAGCGGGGCCTCGCGTGGCCGGTGGCCGAGCAGACCGCGCGGGCCGACACCCAGGGCTGGGCCTCGGCGGTGGTCACCCTGGGCGCTCCGGCCGCCCCCGACAGCCCGGAGGCCTCCACTGGAGGCTGCGGCTGCGGGGCCGGCCCGTGGCAGGTCGGGTGGGCGTGGGTCGGGGGTGCGTTGTTCCTCGGTCGCCGGCGAGGGTAGACTGAGCAGTCGGACCTGCTCCGGCGTTCCCCCACCCCAGGAGCACCGATGCTCGTCTCCCTGCTCGCCGCGTGTAAGGACCCCGAGCCCACGCCGGCTCCCTCGGAGGGCGTCACCTGCGCCGACGTGGACCGGGCGAACTGCATCGAGGTCGCCGCCGGCGACACCCAGTCCCTGCAGGACGCCGCGAACACGCTCGAGCCCGACACCGCGTTCGTGTTGGCCGCGGGCACCTACGTGTTCGACAACGCGCTCACCCTGCGCGGCGCAGACTCGATCACGATCATCGGCCAGGGCATCGACGAGACGGTGCTCGACTTCGCCGGGGTGCAGACCCAGACCAACGGGATCGACATCGTCGGCGACGACGTCCACGTCGAGGGGTTGACCGTCACCGACTCGAAGAAGGACGGCATCCGGATCGAGGACTCGGACGGGGTCGTGATCCGCGGGGTGAAGGTCACCTGGTCGGCCGGACCGGTCAGCTCCAACGGCGCGTACGGCATCTACCCGGTGCGGGTCACCGACGTGCTGCTCGAGGACAGCGAGGCGTACAACGCGTCCGACGCCGGCATCTACGTCGGCCAGTGCCAGCGCGCGATCGTGCGCAACAACATCGCGAAGCAGAACGTGGCCGGGCTCGAGATCGAGAACACCCAGTTCGCCGACGTGTACGGCAACTGGGTGGAGGACAACACCGGCGGCCTGGTGGTGTTCGACCTGCCCGGCAACCCGGTGATCGGGCGCGACATCGCGATCCACGACAACGACATCGTGAACAACAACCGGCCGAACTTCGCGCCGGGCGGCACGGTGCAGCAGATCCCGGCCGGCACCGGCACGTTCGCGATGGCGAGCCGCCGGGTGGAGATCACCGGGAACCGGTACGAGAACAACGGCACGGTCGACGTGGCGGTGATCTCGGGCCTGGTGGTCGAGAGTGACCCGGCGCTGTGGTACATCGCGAACGAGGCGCTGGTGGGCGACGTGAGCGGGCTCGAGCTCCCGGGCGACGGCGCGGGCCTGCAGAACTTCCGCACCTACGACGTGTACGTCCACGACAACAGCCACGTGGGCTCGGGCACCGCGCCCGACGGCGGAGACGTGGCGCTGCGCGAGCTCGGGTTCCTGCTGTTCGTGGTGTACGCCGGCACCCCGGTCGACACCGTGCTGTACGACGCGATCGGCGAGACGAGCTTCGACCCGGTCGACCCGGCCGGCAACACCAACGACAACCGGATCTGCGTCGGGGACACGCCCGGGGTGACGTTCGGCAGCCTCGACCTCGCGAACCTCGCCACCGCGCCGCAGCTGTCGCGGGTGTACCGCCCGGCGGCTCCGTTCGCCCCGTTCGGGTGTGTCGGCCCGACCCCGATCGGCCCGGACGCGCGGTGAGCCCGGCGCTGCTGGCGCTCGCGTGTACCCCGGAGCCGACCGGGGGCGGGCCCGCCGAGGCGCCGGTCGACCCGGACAGCCTCGCCGCGCTCGGGCTGCTCGAGTGGGACGGCGCCGAGTTCACCTACGCCGACGGGGTCGAGTCGTACCGCCTCGGGACCCCGCTGTTCAGCGACTTCGCGAGCAAGGACCGGGCGATCCGGGTGCCCGAGGGCGAGGTGGTGACCTACGTGGCGCCCGGGGTGCTGTCGTTCCCGCTCGGCACGGTGATCGTGAAGTCGTTCTCGTTCCCCGCCGACCTGCGCGCTCCCGAGGTCGATCGGCGGGTGATCGAGACCCGGGTGCTCACGCTCGAGGCCGACGGGTGGGACACCTGGCCGTACCTGTGGGACGAGGACCAGACCGGGGCGGTGAAGGCCCCGAGCGGGGCGGTGCTCGACCTGTCGGTGGTGGGCCTCGACGGCGCGCCGCTCACGTTCCCGTACCTCGTGCCCCAGCGCAACCAGTGTGTGGACTGCCACGCCGCCGGGCTCGAGGGCGACACCGAGAACGTGCCGATCGGCCCCACGGCGCGCAACCTCGACGTGGACGGGCAGCTCGAGCGGTGGGCGGACGCCGGGTGGCTGGTGGGCCTGCCGGCGCTCGAGCGGGGCCGCCCCGCGACCGACGCGACGACGCTGGTGGGGGTCGACCCAGCGACGCTGCCCGACCAGGCGCTGTTCGACGCCGCGCGCGACTACCTCGACATCAACTGCGCGCACTGCCACAACCCGGCGGGCGACGAGGGACGGAGCTCGCAGCTGTTCCTGAACTGGGACAACGAGGACCAGTTCCGGCTCGGGCTGTGCAAGAAGCCCGGCAGCGCCGGCAACGGCACCGGCGGGTTCGTGTACGACATCGTGCCCGGCCACCCGGAGGAGTCGATCCTGCGGTACCGGATGGAGACGGTCGAGCTGGGGGAGATGATGCCGGACCTCGGCCGCGGGCTGGTCGACGCGCCAGGGGTGGCCCTGGTCAGCGAGTGGATCCGGCGGCTCGAGGGGGAGTGCTCGGAGTGAGGAGTTGTCGGTCCTCGGACTCCGTCCTGCGGAATTCCCCCTCACCCCCGATGCGGGGAGAGGGGGAAAACGTGCTTCACCCCGGCTCTAACCGGCCCCCTCTCCCCTCTGGGGAGAGGGTTGGGGTGAGG
>JBEBJC010000018.1:0-22905 GCA_040080105.1 Myxococcota bacterium | reverse complement strand
GACCTCTTCCGCAGGACGAAGTCCGAGGACCGACCTCTTCCGCAGGACGAAGTCCGAGGACCGACCTCTTCCGCAGGACGAAGTCCGAGGACCGACCTCCGAGGACCGCTCCCGTCAGTACCCTTCGAGGCTGTGTCCGTTCGCCTCGGTCCGCTCCCCGACGCCCGGATCGAGGTTCACCTTCTCGTCCCGCACCGCGATGGTGTCGGCCACCAGCGTCACCGGCTCCAACACCAGCTCGCCCTTCTTGTAGTCGAACGAAGTGGACTGCGGGTGGAACCCGACCCGCAGCACCTCGAGCGTGTAGCTCGTCCGTCGGGTCAGCTTCACCCGCTGGCCGAGCTCGTCGCGCAGGTACTCGATGGTGAACCGGCCCTCTCGGTCGGTGACGAGCTCGATTCCGCCGGGCTCGAGGCTCACGACCGCCTTCTGGATCGGACGGCCGTTCCGATCCACCACCTGACCGCCGATCGACGGCGCCGCTGCTGCGGCCAACGCCCACGTGAGCCCGACCATCACTCCCCCCAGAACGTCGGTTTCCGAACATCGTACGCGATCGCGGCGCCGGGTACCAGCGCGGCGCTGGCCCGGTGCGTCCTGGCCGAATACGGCGGGCAGCCATGGAGCGTGACATGTCCGCGAAGCCTCCCCGTCGCCGTTCGCGCGACGACGAACGCCCGCCGGCCCCGACCCGGCCGAGCTTCGACCCGACGATCGAGCAGCTCGCGGCCGGCACTGCGCCGGTGCGGTCGTTCCGCGCCGACCCCCGCCCGCCCAGCGACAAGGTGGCCTCGGCTCAGGTGTCCGACGTGCCGCGGCTCCACACCGACGACCTGATGGCGATCGCCCAGATGGATCCCGCGGAGATCGCCGCGCTGATGGAGGGCACGATCCGGCGCGAGCGCCTCGAGATCGGCGCGAAGGTCACGGGCACGGTGACCCGCATCGGGCGCGACACGGTGTTCGTCGACGTGGGCGGCAAGAGTGAAGGCCAGATCGAGCGAGGGGAGTTCGAACGCCCTGCGGGCCCCGAACCCGTCGGCTTCCGCGAGATCGCGGTCGGTGACACCGTCACCGCGTTCGTGGTCGAGATCGACGAGAACGGCCTGGTGTTGTCGAAGAGCCTGTCGGGCCAGGCGGCGGCCGAGCACCTCGAGGAGGCCCGGGCGACCGGCACCCCGGTCGAGGGGAAGGTCACCTCGCGCAACTCGGGCGGGTTCGAGGTGCGGATCGGCTCGGCGCGCGCGTTCTGCCCGCTGTCGCTGATGAGTCGGATCCCCGAGGTCGACCTCGACGCCTACCTCGGCCAGACGCTGCAGTTCCGGGTGATCGAGACCGGCGAGAAGCTCGTGGTCAACCGCCGGGTGCTGCAAGAGGAGCAGGCGGCGCAGAAGGCCGACGAGGTGTGGGGGAGCCTGGCCGAAGGGCAGCAGCACCGCGGGATCGTGCGGTCGGTTCAGGCGTTCGGGTTCTTCGTCGACATCGGCGGGGTCGACGGGCTGGTGCCTAGGCGCGAGATCTCGTGGAAGATGGTCGACGATCCGCGCGCGGCGGTGAAGGTCGGCCAGGCGGTCGAGGTCGTGATCCTCCAGCTCGACTACCAGAACCGGAAGATCACCCTTTCGGCGAAGGCGTTGGAGGACGACCCGTGGTCGTCGGTCGACGTGGCGTTCCACGAAGGCGGCGTGTACCGCGGCACCGTGATGAGGGCCGAGGCGTTCGGCGTGTTCGTCGAGCTCGCGCCGGGCCTCGACGGGCTCGTGCACTCGAGCAAGCTGGCGGGAGGGGTGCCCGAGCGCGGCGCAGCGATCGACGTGCGGCTGCTGTCGATCGACCGCGAGCGGCACCGGCTCGAGCTCGCGCCGGTCACGGCGGGCGAGGTCGGCCGTGCGCCGGCCGCGCAGGAGCAGGTGCGGGGCACGGTGGCCGAGGTGCTGCGCAACGGGGTGGTGGTCCAGCTCGACGACGGCCGCACCGGGTGGCTGCCCGAAGCCGAGGTCGACCTGCCCTCGGGGACGGTGCTCGCCCAGCGGTTCCGCCGGGGTAAGCCGATCGAGGCCCGCATCTCGCGCGACGACGTGAAGAAGCCCACCTTGTCGATGCGCGCCGCGGTCGACGAGGAGGAGCGGTCGTGGAAGGTGCACCAGGCGCAGTCCCGCCCGCGGGACGGCGGCGGCAGCGGGTTCGGTACGTTCGGCGACCTGCTGTCGAAGCTGAAGAAGTAGGCCGGGACCTGCCCTCAGTCGGCGTTGATGGCGATCAGCTTCAGCGCCACCTCGACGCGTTGTCCTTCGCGCAGGATCCCGAGCTTCACCTCGTCGCCGGGACGGTGGGGGTCGAGCGCCCCGTACAGGTCGTCGTAGTCGCGGACCGAAGCGCCGTCGACCTCGACGATCACGTCGCCCACCCGGGCGCCGCGCGGCGTCATCGTCATCCCTCGTAGGCCCGCCTCCGCTGCGGGGGTGCTCGCCCGAACCTCGAGGATCGCGACCCCGTCGATGCCAGCTCGGCGCGCGATCGCGTCTTGCAGCAGGCTGACGCCGATCCCCACCTGAGTCACCCGGCCGGTGCTGATGATCTGCGACACCGCCCGCTCGACGATCGGGTACGGCACCGCGAACCCGATCCCGGCCGATTGACCGGCCTGGGAGTAGATCATCGTGTTCATCCCGATCAGGCGGCCCGACGAGTCGAGCAGCGGCCCGCCCGAGTTCCCCGGGTTGATGCTCGCGTCGGTCTGGATCATCCCCTTGATCGTGACGTTGCCGTAGCCGACGATCTCGCGCCCGAGCGCGCTGACGACGCCGGTGGTCAGCGTGTGATCGAGGCCGAACGGGTTGCCGATGGCGAGGGTCTTCTGGCCCACCTCGAGCTCGTACCCGTCTGGAGGGAGCTGCACCGGGACCAGCTGGGCGGTCGGGGCGTCGATCTTCAGCACCGCCACATCCTTGCGCGGGTCTCCGCCGACGAGCTTCGCCGGCCACACGCTCTGGTCGTGCAGCGTGACCGTGAGCGACCGGGCGTTGTCGATCACGTGGTAGTTCGTGACCACGTGGCCGAGGGAGTCCCACAAGAAGCCCGAACCAGCGCCGGACGCCGTCTCGGTCGCCCGCAGCGAGTACCGATCGAGCACCAGCTGGTTCTGGGTCACGAACACCGTGGCCGGGGCCATCACCCGGAACACGTCGATCGAGTTCCGCTCGTCTTCGATCCGGCCCGCCGACGACACCGGGAGCACCCGGTCGACCGGCGGCGCCGCGGCCGCCGGGGTCGGCTCCGCGGGGTCGCGCGCGGTGGTCGGGACCTCCGCGCCCACACACGCCAGGATCGCGACCACCGCGGGGCCGAGCGCGTATCTCCAGCTCATCTCGCCTCCTTCGTCACCGACGACCCCCGAGCTGGTCGTACCGGTCCCGCACCAGCTTGAGGTCGTCGAACGTCAGCCGCTTGTCCTGCGGCTGGCGCAGCAGGTACGCCGGGTGGAACGTGGGCATCACCGGCAGCCCTCCGTGGTCGTGCCACTTGCCCCGGGTCCGGGTGATCCCGTCGTCGGTCCGGAACACGGTCTTGAACGCGACCGACCCGAGCACCAGGGCGACCTTCGGTGAGATCGCCGCCAGCTGCGCCTCGAGGAACGGCCGGCACGCCTCGACCTCGTCGGGGAGCGGGTTGCGGTTCTTCGGCGGGCGGCACTTCACCACGTTGAGGATGTACACCTGGTCCCGTCGCAGGCCGAGCACGTTCTCGAGCATCTTGTCGAGCATCTGGCCCGCCGGCCCGACGAACGGCTCGCCCTGCTCGTCCTCGTGGTAGCCAGGGGCCTCGCCGATCACGACCAGGTCGGCCTCGGCGGTGCCCACCCCGAACACCAGGTTCCGCCGCTCGCGGCACAGGTTGCACCGTCGACAATCCCCCAGCTCCTCCCGCACCCGCTCGAGCTGCGCCGCCTTCGGCAGCCCGGTGGCGCGCGCGTCCGCCGCGAGGCGCGACCAGTCGGTGGGCGGCGGGACCGCCGGGTGCGCCGGGGCCGCCGCCGTCGCAGGGGGTGCATCGATCGGCTGCTCACGGACGCCCCGCAGCGCCGCGTCTTCCACCAGCGTACGCGCCGCGGCGACGATCGACGCCAGGGCTCGCAGATCGGCTTCGTTCGACACGCTCGGTCCTCCCCCGGGGTCCTTATCGCGCGCGATCCCCACCGAACCGCCACCCCCGCGCGCGCAACAGGCCGAACAACGGGCGCAGCGGCAGCCCGATCACGTTCGACCAGTCCCCGTCGATGTCCGCGAACAGGAACGCCCCGCGTCCCTCTGCCGCGTAACCGCCGGCACACCCGGAACCTTCGCCGGTGGCGACGTACGCCCGGATCTCGTCCTCGTCGATGTCCGCCCGCACCGACATCACGGTCGTGTCGTGCTCGACGTGCTCGAAGTCGGGTCCGATCAGCGCGATCCCCGTCACCAGCGCGTGTCGCTGGCCCACCATCGCGAGCAGCATCCGGACGTGCTCGTCCGGGTCGGACGGCTTGCCGAACGCCTCGGACGGCGATTCGACCGGGTATCCGACCTGATCCGCGCCGATCACCCACGCCTGGGGATGCCGGACCGCGACGGCGCGCGCCTTCGCCAGCGCCAACGCCCGCGCGAGCGACGTGGGGTCGGCGATCTCCACGCTCCGCTCGTCGACGCCGGGGGACTCGATCTGCACGTGCAGGCCGACCTCGGCGAGCAGTCGGCGGCGGTGGGGGCTGGTGGAGGCGAGGTACAGGTCGGCCATGGTCGCTCCAGGTCGTTTGTCCCGAGACGCGCCTCCGATATACTCGGCTGCGTCATGGCTGCCCCCGGGTCCGACCCGGTGAGCGAGCAGCACGGTATCGGCAGGGTGGAGGCACTAGAGCATGGCAATCGGTGCGGTCGGGATCGATCTCGGAACCACATTTTCCGCGATCGCCCACGTCAACCAGCACGGCGTTCCCGAGATCCTGCCGAATGCCGAAGGCGACCGGATCACGCCCAGCGTGATCCTGTTCGAAGACGAGGACGTGATCGTCGGGAACTACGCGAAGCAAGCCGCGGTGGTGTACCCGGATCAGGTCGTCGAATTCGTGAAGCGCCACATGGGCGAGGCGGACTACCGGTTCAAGTACCGCGGGCGCGAGTACAACCCGGAGCAGCTGTCGTCCTACATCCTGGCGAAGCTCAAGCACGACGCCGAGCTGCGCCTCGGCCACCGGGTGGAGGACGCGGTCATCACGGTGCCCGCGTACTTCAACGACCTGCAGCGC
Organism: Myxococcota bacterium; assembly: GCA_040080105.1. Taxonomy (GTDB): domain Bacteria; phylum Myxococcota_A; class UBA796; order UBA796; genus JACKER01. The sequence goes on along the minus strand of JBEBJC010000018.1, from coordinate 17,624 downwards.
CGCGCCACGATGCGCGCGGGTGAGCTCGCCGGGCTCCGGGTGTTGAAGCTGATCAACGAGCCGACCGCCGCGGCGTTCGCCTACGGGCTGAACAACGCGGGCAAGGAGATGCGCGTCCTGGTCTACGACCTGGGCGGCGGTACGTTCGACGTGACGCTGTGCGACATCGCGAACAACGAGATCAACGTGGTGGCCACCGACGGCGACCACCTCCTGGGCGGCAAGGACTGGGACGATCGGCTGATCCGGTTCGTGGCCGACGCCTTCAAGGAAAAGCACGGGATCGATCCGCTCGAGGACATGTCGAGCTACCACGACCTCCGTCAGAAGTGCGTTTCGGCGAAGATCAGCCTGACCAAGCGCCCGAAGGTCAACATCTTCCACGACTACGGCAACAAGGTCCTGCGGATCTCGGTCACCCGGGAGCAGTTCGAGGAGCTCACCGGCGACCTGATGAACCGGTGCGAGCGGCTGACCCAGGCGGTGATCGACGCAGGCAAGGTCGACCCCACCTCGATCGACGTGGTGCTGCTCGCCGGCGGCTCGACCCGGATGCCGATGGTGCGGGAGAGCCTGACCAAGATGTTCGGCCACGCGCCCGCGACCGACATCAACCCGGACGAGGCGGTGGCGCTGGGCGCCGCGCTCACCGCAGCGATCGAGGCGGCCGAGCTCGCGGGGGAGGTGTCGCCGGTCGACATCCGCACCCACGACGTGACCTCGCACTCCCTCGGGATGGTCACGTACAACAAGGGCAGCCTGCACAACAGCAAGATCATCGAGCGGAACACCCGGATCCCCGCGGAGAAGACCCGCGACGACTTCTCGACCACCCACGACGGGCAGTCCACGATCGACCTGTGGCTGGTGCAGGGAGAGGACCCCGATCCGCTGAAGTGCTCGGTGCTCGGGCACTTCGAGTTCTACGGCATCGCCGCGCGGCCGGCGGGGCAGGCGCGCCTCGCGGTGACCTACCGGTACAACAGCAACGGGATCGTCGAGGTCGAGGCGATGGACCTCGAGAACGGCCAGATCCTCCCGCACCGGCTCGCCGGCGGGCAGGTCACCCTCGAAGACCTCGCGCACAACCGCGCCCCGATGCAGGTCGCGCTGATCATGGATTGCTCGGGCTCGATGTACGGCAGCAACATCGACAACGCGAAGCGGGCGGCGCTCGGGTTCGCGAACCGCACGCTCCAGTCGTCGAACCGCCAGGTCGCGGTCGTCGCGTTCCCCGGCGGGGTGAAGTCGACCCCCACCGCCGACCTGGATCGGCTGAAGTGGGCGATCGACGCGCTGACCCCGATCGGGTCGACGCCGATGTCGGAGGGCCTGCACGACGCCGGGAACTTGCTGCGGCCGCGCGCCGGCGTGCAGCGGGTGTTCGTGGTGATGACCGACGGTCACCCCGACGACCCCGACGCGACCCTGAAGAAGATCCACGACCTGCGCGCGAGCGGGGCGCGGATCATCACCGTCGGGGTCGGCAACCAGGTCCAGCAGGACTTCTTGTCCTCGCTCGCGAGCGGACCGTCCGACTTCCACTACTGCGACGAGTCCCTCGAGCTCGAGGGGACGTTCATCAACCTCGCCACCCAGCTGTCTTCACACTAATGGTGGCTCGGCGGGCACCCATTCCGCCGAGTCCGATCGCGCAGGGCACCCGTGACCGATTCGAACGACACAGAAGCGATGCGGCGGCTCGCCCACGAGGTGGGTGAGTTCCGGAAGATGCTCAACGAGCGCCTCGGGAACGACAAGGTCCGCGAGAAGGCGTTCGACCAGCTGTACGACGAGCTGCGGCAGTACAAGGAAGACTTCGTCTTCCAGGCCGAGAAGCCTCTGCTGCTCGATCTCCTGCTGTTCTACGACTCGTTGAACTGGTTCCAGGAGTCGCTGATCAAGCAGGAGATGTCGCCCGACGTGATCGCCGACAGCTTCCAGTACTTGATCGACGAGTTTCTGGAGGTTCTGTATCGGCGCGACGTGGTACCGATAGAGGAGACGGCGGTGTTCGACCGCACCGTGCACAAGGCGGTGAAGGTCACCGACACCGACGACGAGAAGAGCGATCAGCGGATCGCGCAGGTGCTCAAGCGCGGCTTCGTCCGCGGCGGGAAGTCCCTGCGCCCCGAAGAGGTCGTGATCATGCGGTACCGCGGCCGGAAGGAGTAGAATGGCAGCCGAAGACGACATCGTTTTGGGGATCGACCTCGGAACGACGTTCTCGGCCATGGCGACCGTGAACGAACACGGGAAGCCGGAGATCATCGCGAACTCCGAGGGGTTCCCCACGACCCCGTCGATCGTGCACTTCTACGACGAAGACGCGTGTGTCGTCGGCGAAGAGGCCGTGAAGATGGTCGTGATCGACCCGGAGAACGTCGTCCGCTTCATCAAGCGGCACATGGGCGAGGAGGACTTCACCCTCGAGTTCTACGGGCGCCAGTACACGCCACAAGAGATCTCTGCGTTGATCCTCCGCAAGCTGAAGGACGACGCGGAAGAGGTGATGGGCCGCGAGATCCGCGACGCGGTGATCACCGTCCCGGCGTACTTCCACTCCGCCCAGCGCGGCGCCACCGCAGAGGCCGGCGCGATCGCCGGGCTCAACGTGTTGTCGATCATCAACGAGCCGACCGCGGCCGCGATCGCGTACGGGCTCGACCGGATCGGGGGTCAGCGCAAGCTGCTGGTGCTCGACCTCGGCGGCGGCACGTTCGACGTGACGGTGATGGAGATCCGCGGCACCAAGTTGTCGACCATCGCGTCCGACGGCAACGCCGAGCTCGGCGGCAAGGACTGGGACGATCGCCTGCTGAACCACGTCGCCGACGAGTTCTTCGGCAAGTACGCGATCGACCCGCGCGACGACCCCGCCCCGTACCAAGAGCTGTACGAGCGGTGCCTGCACGCGAAGATCAGCCTGTCCACGAAGGACAAGGCGGTGATCCCGGTGAACCACCGCGGGCACCGCCTCGCGGTGAAGGTCGACCGCGAGCTGTTCGAGGTGCTCACTCGCGATCTCGTCCAGCAGTGTGAAGACACGAGCAACCTCGTGCTCGAGAAGGCGGGCCTGAAGTGGCCCGACATCGACGACGTGCTGCTGGTGGGCGGGTCTACCCGGATGCCGATGATCCGGAACATGTTGACCCGGATCTCGGGCAAGGAGCCGGTGGGGGGCGTGAACCCCGACGAGTGCGTGTCGCTGGGCGCGGCGCTCGCTGGGGTGTTCCGCCACCGCCCGAACCACCCGGCGCTGCGCGAGAAGCGGCAGGCGATGGCCGATCGCGCGCGCCAGCTGAAGAAGGACCTGGGCGCGCGCGGAGCGGACAGCCTCCCGCCGTTCCCGACCGCGCAGAAGAAGCAGCCCACCTCGAACCCGCTGCGCGGGGCGGTGATCGGGCTCGCGTACGGCGGGCACGTGGCCGAGGAGGCCGCGCGCGCGCTCCAGTCGGCCGACGAGACGCCGACCGAGACCGAGAACGACGGGTTGCCCCCGGTCACCATCGAAGACGTGACCACCCACCCGCTCGGGATCATCGTGCTCGACAAGAACCGCCAGGAGCGGGTCGTGGAGCTGATCGCGGAGGGGACCAAGCTGCCGTACGAGTTCCGCGGCCGGTTCGCCTACGCGTACGAGAACATGACCGCGGTGCGGGTCGAGGTCACCGAAGGCATCGGCGTGCTGCGCGACCAGGTCACGGTGCTCGGGATGGTCGAGCTCACCGGGCTCCCCCCGCGTCCGCGCGGCACCCCGATCGAGGTCATCTACAGCTACGGCGTGGACCAGATCCTGAAGGTCCAGGTGGTCGACGTGGAGAGCGGCGTCAGCCGCGCGGTCGACATCCGGTTCCAGGGCGGGATGACCGGCGACCAGGTGAGCCGGGCCCGCGGTCGGAACCGCGAGATGACGGTCGATTGACCGTCGAGGTGCTGGTGAAGGGGCGGTTCCGCGCGCTCCCGGGGATCACGATCACCCGGGCGGCGCCGAACGCGTGGCAGGTGCGGGTGCCGCGCTCGGCCGAGGTGAGCGCGGTGTTGCGCGCCGACCCGACGACCCTCGACGGCGGGGTGTTCTCGATCGACGGGCGAGAGACCGAGCCCGTGGTGCTCGCGGCCGAAGACGAGGCCGCGGTCACGTTCAGCGCGTGGGTCCTGTAGACCGGGTCAGAGGTGCGCGCCCACCAGCCGCCGCAGGCCGTCGAGCCCGCCGGTGGTGCCGTTCTGGCGCGCCACCTCGCGGCCGGCCTTCAGCACGATGAACGTGGGCATCGACAAGATCTTGAAGTTCATCGCCGTGCGCATGTTCTCGTGGATGTTCATCTTCACGACCTTGAGCTGGCCGGTCTTCTCGGTGGCGAGCGTGGCCACGTGGGGCTCGATGGCCTTACACGGGGCGCAGTTCGGCCCCCAGAAGTCCACCAACACGGGCACGCTCGAGTCGAGCACTTCGGTCTTCCAGTTCGCGTCGGTCACTTCCGAGATGGCCATCACCGGCTCCGCAGCAGAGACGTTCATCGTAAACACCCCGGCGCTTCCAGGCAACGGCACCCCGTTCCGCGTTAGAGTCGCTCGGTGGAACGCGTCCCGTACATCGCGGTTCTGTTGGCCTGGGCGTTCGTCACCGTCGCCCACCTGATCCCGAGCGCGGTCGGCGACCGGCTGCGGTCGCAGGTCCGGTCGATCGCGCTGGTCGCGGTCGGGGTGCACGGGGTCACCCTGGTGGTGGGCGCGGTGGTCACCAACTGGACCGGGTTCCCCGAGGCCCTGTCCGCGACCTCACTCGGGGTCGGCATCGCGTACCTGTTGGTCGACCGGAAGAACCTCCAGGCGATCGGGCTGTTGCTCGCGCCGTTCGCGATGGTCACCCTCGGCACCTCGCTGGTGGTCCCGCACCGCACCGTGGTCGCGCTCGAGCAGGTGAGCGGCGTGAGCCCGTGGCTGCCGATCCACCTCGGCCTGATGTTCGCCGGGATCGGCGGGTTCGCGCTGTCCGGGGTGGTCGGGGTGGTGTACCTGTGGGCGCGCGGGCGGCTGAAGCGCAAGCAATTCCAGGGGATGGCGCGCCTCCCGTCGCTCGAGGTGCTCGACCGGATCCAGTTCCGCGCGATGTTGTTCGGGTTCCTGTTCCTCACGTTGGGGATCGGGGCCGGCGGGATCTGGGCTGCGGCGTCGCTGCAGGAGACGTGGGAGATCGACCCCAAGGTGTGGTTCACCCTGCTGATCTGGGCGTGGTACGGCGCGGCGCTCCAAGTGCGGCTGGTCGCCGGTCGTCGCGGCAGGTGGACCGCGCTGTTCTCGATCGTCGGGTTCGGCGGGATGGTGTTCAGCCTGGTCGGGCTGAACTTCTTGCTCGGCGGCTGGCACGCCTATGGTGGCTGACGGCGACCGCCTCCTCGCGGTGGGGCTTTCCCACCACACCGCCCCGGTCGAGATCAGAGAGCGCCTCGCGTTCGACGAGGACGGCGTGCGCGCCACGCTCGAGCGCCTCGTGCGAACCGACCAGGTGCTGGAGGAGGCGTTCCTCATCAGCACCTGCAACCGGGTCGAGCTGTACACCGTGCCTCGGTCGATCGAGGCCCTGCAGGACTTCTTCGGCGCGTACCGCGGCCCGCAGGGGGAGCGGCTCGACCCGTACCTGTACTGGTTCCGCGGGCGCGACGCGGTGCGCCACCTGTTCCGGGTGGCGGCGTCCCTCGACTCACTCGTGGTGGGCGAGCCGCAGATCCTCGGTCAGGTCAAGGACGCGGTCCGCCTGGCCGAAGAGACGAGCACGCTGGGCCGGGTGTTGTACCCGCTGACCCAGCGCACGTTGTCGGTGGCGAAGCGGGTCCGCACCACCACCGAGATCGGCCAGTCGCGGGTCGGCATCGGGAACGCCGGGGTCGACCTGGCGATGCAGATCTTCGGCACGCTCGAGGGCAAGCGGGCGATGTTGGTCGGCGTGGGCGAGATGGGGCGCCAGGTGTCGCGGGCGCTGCTGTCGGCGGGGCTCGCCGAGCTCCTCGTGGCGAACCGCACGTTCGAGCGGGCGGTCGAGGTCGCGTCGGAGCACGGCGGCACCCCGGTGCCGTACGAGCGCCTCGCCGAGTACCTGCCGCGCGCCGACATCGTGATCGCGGCCACGGGCTCGCCCACGCCGATCATCACCGTGCCGATGGTGCGCACCGCCCTGCGGGATCGGCGGTACCGCACGGTGTTCCTGATCGACCTGTCGGTCCCGCGGAACATCGAGCCGGCCGTGGGCGAGATCGACGAGTCGTACCTGTTCAACGTCGACGACCTGTCGAAGGTGGTCGAGGAGGGCAAGGCGCAGCGCGAGGCGGCCGCGGCGCAGGCCCTCCAGCTGGTCGACGAGGAGGCCGACAAGTTCATCGCGTCGCTGCGCGAGGTCGACGTGAACGCCGACCTGCGGATCGTGGTCGAGTTCGCCGAGCAGGTGCGCCAGTCCGAGCTCGAGCGGAGCAAGAAGCTCGTCGGCCAGCTCGACGCCGCTCAGATCGAGCAGCTCGACGCGATGACCAAGGCGCTGGTGAAGAAGCTGCTGCACAAGCCCACGATGGCGATCCGTGCGGCGGCGCGCGCGGGCGACGCGGACCGGGTCCGCTCGCTCGTCGACCTGTGGAAGGAGTGAGTCGATGTTGCGGTTGGGGACCCGGGGGAGCGTGCTCGCGACCACCCAGAGTGGACAGGTGGCGCGCGCGATCACCGCCGCGACGGGTGAGCCGGTGGAGCTGGTGATCATCAAGACCCGCGGCGACCAGGTCGCGGATCGCCCCCTGCAGGCCGTCGGCGGGAAGGGCCTGTTCACCAAGGAGATCGAGGACGCGCTGCTCGCCGGCGAGGTCGACTTCGCGGTGCACTCGCTCAAGGACATGCCGACCGAGATGCCCGAGGGCCTCGAGCTCGGCGCGGTGCCGCAGCGCGTGGACCCGCGCGACGTGCTGATCGGAGCCAAGCTCGCCGATCTGGCGCCCGGCGCGGTGGTGGGCACGGGCTCGGTGCGGCGGAGCCTGCAGCTGCGGGCGCTCCGCCCGGACCTCGAGATCCGGGGGATCCGCGGCAACGTCGACACCCGGATCGAGAAGCAGCGCCGCGGCGAATACGCGGCGATCCTGCTCGCGCTGGCGGGGTTGACCCGGCTCGACCGGGCCGGCGACGTGACCGAGGCGCTCGAGGTCGACCAGATGGTGCCGGCGGTGGGGCAGGGGGCGCTCGCGGTGCAGTGTCGGTCGGCCGACGTCCGGGTCAAGCAGCTGCTCGGGTCGATCCACCACCCCGAGACCGGCGTGTGTGTGGCGGCGGAGCGGGCGTTCCTGGTGGAGGTCTCGGGCGGGTGCTCCGCCCCGGCGGCGTGCCACGCGCGGATGGTCGACGGGCTGGTGGTGGCCGACGCGGTGTGGGGCCCCGACGACCGCGGTCCGCTCCACCGGTCGAGCCATCGGGCCGAGCCGGCACACGCGCACGTGATGGGCGCCGAGCTCGCGCGGCGGCTCAAGGCGCTCGGATGATCGACGAGCCCGGAGAGGTCCGGGCCGGCGACGAGCTCGACCTCGGCGCGGTCGACGCGTGGCTGCGGGCGCGGCTGCCCGAGCTGCGCGGCGCGCCGCGGCTGCGCCAGTACCCGGGCGGCGCGTCGAACCTCACGTACCTCCTGTCGTACGACGGGCGCGACCTGGTGCTGCGCCGTCCGCCGATCGGCCACAAGGCGAAGTCGGCCCACGACATGGGGCGCGAGGTCCGGATCGTGACCGCGCTGCGGCCGGTGTTCCCGGCGGTGCCCACGGTGGTCGCCCACTGCACCGATCCGGCGGTGCTCGGGTGCGAGTTCTACCTGATGGACCGGGTGCTCGGGTGGATCCCGCGCCGGTCGCTGCCCGAGGGGTTCGACCCGGCGCGGACGCGCCTGCTGTGCCAGGCCGCCGTCGATCAGCTGATCGCGCTGCACCAGGTCGACCCCGACCGGGCCGGGTTGCGCGAGATCGGGCGGGGCCCCGGGTACGTGCGGCGCCAGGTGGAGGGGTGGACCGACCGGTACCGCAAGGCCCGCACGCCCGACGTGCCGGACTTCGAGCGGGTGATGGCGTGGCTCGCCGAGCACCAGCCCGCCCAGGACGCCGGCGCGGTGGTGTTGCACGGCGACTTCCGGTTCGACAACCTGGTGCTCGATCCGGCCGACCCCACGCGGGTGCTGGCGGTGCTCGACTGGGAGATGGCGACGATCGGCGACCCGCTGGCCGACCTCGGCAACGCGCTCGCGTACTGGGTCCAAGCCGACGACGAGCCCCAGTTCCGCTCCACCGCGCGCCAGCCGACCACCGCCCCCGGGATGTGGACCCGGGCCGAGGTGGTCGCGTACTACGCCTCCCGCACCGGCACCCCGGTCGATCAGTTCGCGTTCTACGAGGTGTTCGGGCTGTTCCGCCTCGCGGTGATCGCGCAGCAGATCTACTACCGGTTCTTCCACGGCCAGACCACGAACCCGCAGTACGGCGCGTTCGGGCCGTTGGTCGGGTTGCTCGAGCGGCGTTGCGCCGCGGCGGGGGGCTGATCACTTCCCGCCTGGGAGGTCGATCCGGATGTCGTTGCTGTCGCGTCCCAGATCCAGGTCGTCGCCGAACACCTTCCAGCCGACACCGACGGCGAGGAGGACCAACACGACGACCGCGACGATCCCGACCGATCGGGAAGAATTGCCTTCAGTTGCCACGGATGCTCCGACGGGCCGACGCGGGGCCCAGTGCGAGGTTGTGTTCTCGAGCGACACCTCGCCTGTAAGAATCCGCGCCGCCGAATCCAACCGCGGTCAGGTGACCATCGGGATTCCCCCTTTGGGCCCCATCGTGAGCCCCTGGAGCACACACTTCACCGGCCGGGGGTCGACCGCGCGCACCGGGTGCGCCCGCGCCAGCGTGCCCAGCACCACCTTCATCTCGAACATCGCGAGCGCCGCGCCGAGGCACCGCCGGGAGCCACCGCCGAACGGGATGTACTCCGACGGGCCGAAGCTGCGCTCCAGGAACCGCTCCGGCCGGAACCGGCGGGGCTCGGGGTACAGGTCCTCGCGCTCGTGCAGGATCAACGCCGACGCCATCACGGTCGTGCCGGCGGGCACCTCGTACGGTCCCAGCGCGAACGGCTCGCGGACGAGCCGCCCGACGTGCATCACCACCGGGTGGATCCGCAGCGTCTCCTTACACACCGCCTCGAGGTAAGGCAGCGCGGCCAGCGCGGTCGGCTCCGGGTCGGGACCGAGGGCGTCGAGCTCGCGCACCACCTCGGCCCGGACCTCCGGGTGGCGGTCGAGCCAGTAGAACGCCCAGGTCAGCGCGGTCGAGGTGGTGTCGTGGCCGGCGAACAGCAACAAGTGGAGCTGATCGCGCAGCTCGTCGGTGGTCATCGCCGAACCATCCTCGTACCGCGCCGCGATCATCAGGCTCAGGATGTCGTGCCGATCGGGTCGCTCGGCCTGACGCGCCGCGATCTCCTCGTGCACCAGGGCGTCGAACCGGTCGCGCGCGCGCAGGAACCGCGCCCACGGGCCGTACCCGCCGAACGGCCTGCGCAAGGACTGGAACATCGCGATCGCCGGGGACGCCATCGCACCCGCGAGCGCGTGCACCGCCTCGCGGAACCGCTCGCGCCGCTCGGGCGCCTCCACCCCGAACACCGCGCGCAGGATCACCTCGAGCGTGACCCCCTTCATCGCGTCGTGCATCCGGAACGGGACCCCTGGCCGCCACTCCGCCGCCGCCTTCCGGGCGGCGTCGCGGATCACCTCCCCGTAGGTGACCAGGCGGGCCCCGTGGAACGGGGGCATCAGCAGCCGTCGATCCCGCCGGTGGCGCGCCCCTCCGGTGAGGATCAGCGACGCCCCTCCGAAGAACGGGGTGAGCTGCTCGCGCAGCGGGATGTCGAACCCGTCGGGGTCGGCCGCGAACAGCGCCCGCAGGCACGCAGGGTCGCCGGTGAACACGGTGCCGGGCACGCCGAACGGGTCTCCTGCGGTGTGGACGTACCGCTGCAGCGTGGCGCGCGGATCCCACAGGAACCGCACCAGATCGGGGGTCCAGAACCGCGCCGCGGGGACCGGAAGTAGCGAGGGCGAGGACGAGTGGGCCGACATGGGCACGATACGACCTCAGCGTACACACGGGGGTTCGTGAAGTTCCTGTGTGCCCGCGCGTTCCACCCCCAGCTCCGCCGAGAGGATCGGTGCCCGGGCTTCGTCCTGTGGACTCCGTCCTGTGGCCCCGTCCTGCGCCAATTCGGATATCAAACGAGGGAGGTCCCCATTCGACGCGTGCTGCCGTTCCTCGCCGCCCTGCCGCTGCTCGCCGTGAGCTGGCTCGCCGTCGCGTCGCCCGACCCCGTGATCCGGCTGCCCCTGCGGGTCCACGTGGTGCGCTCTGCCGAGCCCTCGATGGACGGCGCCGAGGTCGTCACCCAGGCCGTGGTGCGCGAGCGGCTGCGCGAGATCAACCGGATGTTCGCGCCGGCGGGGATCTCGTGGTCGCTCGAGTCGTATCTGGTCGAGTCCCCGCCGTCCGACGAGGCGCTGCGGCAGGCGCTCGCGTCTGGGCGTCGGCCCGCGGCGCTGCGATCGATCGTGTCCGCCCCGTCGCGGCTGTCGCCCGCCGGGTTCGATCTGTACGTGGTCCGCACGTTGTCCGCGGTCCAGATCGGCGGCGCGTACCTGTGCTCGGTCGACGGTGAGGTCGGCCACGGGGTGGCGTTCATCGGGGCAGAGGACGGACGCGGGCGGCCGCTGCCGGTGCGCAAGTGGGCGCACGAGCTCGGACACTCCCTCGGGCTGCCCCACGCGCCGTGTGAGGCCGCGTACACGGGGCAGCTGATGACCAGCGGGACCTGCGCGATCGCCGAGCCGGGTCGGGAGGCGCTGTCCGACGCAGAGATCGCTCGGATGCGCGATCAAGCGTCGACCGGCAGCCCCTCGCCGTGTGGGCACAACCGCGAAGAGCTCGGCGACTGAGTTTCACGTCCGGTCGCCGCGTTTAACGATGGTCGTACCTGCGCCCTTGCGATGAAGGGTCAGGAGGCCCGATGCGGCAGTGGGTGTGGCTGGTGGCGGTGGGGTGCGTCGAGCCTCGGGCGGGGCGGGTGTTCTCGGCGGAGGTCGGCCCTGAAGGCGGGACCCTCGCGGGCGGAGGCGTCACCCTCACGATCCCCGCGGGCGCGCTGGAGCAACCGGAGACCTTGAAGGTCCACGTGGACGACGTCCCGGCGCCCGACGGCGGGGCGGCCCGGTCTCCGGTGTATCGGTTCGAGCCGGCCGGGCTCGAGCTGCTCGAGCTCGCGCTGGTGGAGGTCGACGTCGACGGCGACGACGTCGGGACGTTGTTGTGGACCACGCTGGACGACCCCGACGTGTTCGAGGAGATCGGCCTCGCGAGCGGCGGGCACGCCGAGGGCAACACCTGGCACTTCAGCGAGATGTACGTCGGCGACGGGGTGTGCACCCTCCCCGAGCCCACCACCGTGTGCGCGTGCCGAGCCGGCGACGAGGTGGAGGACCTGCTGTGCCCCGAGGACCCGACCAGCGGCGAGGTCGCGTGTGACGTCGACGGGTTCCACGGCGCCGACGGCGGGCCGTGCGCCGGGTACGGCCCGCGGGCCGAGCTCGAGAGCTGGTGTGACTGCCACAACGACCAGGTGGGGTACCTGTGCCCCGACCCGTACCAGTTCGACCCGCAGCAGCAATGCCCGAGCGAGAACGGCCTGAACGGGTTCCACGGCGAGGTCGGCCAGGCCTGCTCGGGCCACCACGTCGACGGGGCCTCGTACTCCGGGACCATGCTCAACTGCTCGATCCAGACGGTCGACACGACCTACGAGCTCGTCTCGGGCGCGCTCGAGGGGTGCTACGACACCTCCGCCAGCGAGAAGAAGATCCCGCCGAGCCAGCGGTGCTCGACCACCAACCAGAGCTGGACTCAGGCGTGCACCGGCAAGTTGCCGTCGAAGAGCCCGTACGTCGCGTGTCCCGCGTTCGGCGACCCGGCCGTCGCGGGCACCAAGATCGGTCAGGCGCTCGAGCAGAAGTTCGAGGGTCAGGCTCCCGCCGGCGCCCGCCACGTGAAGCAGGTCTCCGTCCCCGAAGGCTCGAAGAACGGCCCGTACTGCAAGGGCAAGACCACGGGCCAGGCCGGGTTCCTCGACATCGTGCGGGTGATGGACTCGGGCGCGGGGCCGGTCACGCTGCAGCTCGCCGAGATCAAGCCGATGACCGGCAGCGGGCTGGACCTGGGCTGGAAGGAGGTGATGGAGTGCTACGTCGACGCGGTGGATGCGGCAGCGACGAAGTGTGCGCAGGGGCAGGCGCGCACGGTGGCCGAGGACCGGTTCTGCACCCAGATCGGCGCGACCGACCGCGACGTGTCCCTCGCGAACCCGCCGACGTTGACCTGGGAGCCCGGCGCCAAGGTCCCGGTCACCATCGGGGGCGTCACCCAGGATGTCGAGGTGCTGTCGTGCGCGCCCGGGGTCACCGCCTACACCTGCCGCTGACCCGCGCCGTGGTATCGTGCCGGCCGAGGTGGTCGTGCTCTCCGTCGCGCTGCTGGCGTGTCACTCGGCTCCCGTGAGCCAGGAACCCGGATCGGAGGCGGAGGCCCCGCTGGGCACGGGCCTCGCCCCGACCGCGCTCCGCCGGCTCACCCCGAGCGGGTACCAGAACACCGTCCGTGACCTGTTCCCCAGGGCGGTGGTCCCCGAGGTCACGCTGGTCGCGGACCCCCTGGTGTTCGGGTTCGACGGCAACGGCGAGTCCCAAGTCCCGAGCGCGCTGCTGATCCAGCAGCTGGCCGACGGCGCGGCGGCGGTCGCCGAGGCGGCGGCCGCGAGTGAGTCCACGCTCGGCTGTCCGGTCGACGGCGGGCCGGACCCCTCGGGCTGCGGCGAGAGCTTCCTGCGCGCCCTCGGCCCGCGGGTGTTCCGCCGCCCGCTCACCGCCGACGAGCAGGGTGAGATCGACGGGTTGTTCGCCGAGGTCCTCGCCGAGGACGGGTTCGAGGTCGCGGTGCGGGTCTCGCTCGAGCTGTGGCTGCAGAGCCCGGAGTTCCTGTACTTCCCGGAGTTCGGGGTGGACGGGGCCGCGACCGGGGTGGTCCCGCTCGGCGACTACGAGCTCGCCTCGCGCCTGTCGTACTTCCTGTGGAACACGGTGCCGGACGACGCGCTGTTCGCCGCCGCCGCCCGCGGTGAGCTCACCACCGACGCGGGGCTGTCCGCCCAGGCCGAGCGGATGCTCGCGGACCCGCGCTCCGCCGACGGGATCGACAACTTCGCCCGGTTCTGGCTCGAGCTCGACCACGTCGACGCGATCACCCTCGATCCGGCGACCTACCCCACGTTCGACGAGCCGCTCCGTCACGACATCGAGGCCGAGGCCGCCGCGTTCGCGCGAGGGGCGATCGAGCGCGGGACGTTGGCCGACCTGTTGACCGATCCGTCGGCCGAGCTCACCCCGGCGATGGCCGAGCTGTACGGCGCGCCGTCGGCGGGGTTCACCGCGTTGCCCGCCGGCGAGCGGGCGGGGATCCTCACCCGAGCGGCGTTCCTGTCCACCCGGGCCCACGCGGTCCACCCGTCGCCGGTCAAGCGGGGGGTGTTCGTGCTCGATCGCCTGCTGTGCGCGCCCGCGGCCCCGCCTCCGCCGGGGGTGAGCACCCAGGTCCCCGAGAGCGACGGCGGCCCGCCGACCACGAACCGCGACCGGTACGACGTCCACTCAGACCGGCCGGAGTGCGCCGGGTGTCACTCGTCGATCGACGGGATCGGGTTCGGGTTCGAGCACTACGACTCGCTCGGCCAGTGGCGCGACACCGACGGCGGGCTCCCGGTCGACGCGACCGGGGTGTTCCTCACCGGTGACCTCGACGGGCTCACGTTCGACGGCGCGGTCGAGGCGTCCGGCCTCCTCGCCGGCAGCCGCACGGTGTCGGACTGCGTCGCCGAGCGGTGGCTGCGGTACGCGCTCGGCCGCAGCCTCGAGCGAGGGGACGAGGCCACGGTCGCCGCCCTCGAGGACGCGTTCGTCGCCGCCGGCGGCACGTTCTCCGACCTTCGCCTCGCGATCGTCCACAGCGACGCGTTCCGCAGCCGGGTGGCCCGATGATCCGTCGACGCAGCTTCCTGCAAGGACTCGGCGCGCTCGGCGCCGCCGGCCTCGTGTCCCCCGCCGCGCGCGGCACCCCGCCGGTCGCGGCGCGGCGGATCTTGCTGTACATGTCGAGCCACGGCACGGTCCACGATCGGTGGGAGATGCCCGGCGGGGCGGGCCTCGACACCGCGATCGACCGTCCGCTCGCCGACCTGGCCGAGTCCGAGTTCAGCTACATCCTCGGGCCGCTGTGGCCGTTCCGGAAGAAGCTGCTGGTGGTGGACGGCCTCGCGAACTACGCCGGGATGGCGGCCGCGTTCAACGAGCACGAGGAGGGCAACGCGTCGTGCCTGACCGGCACCGTGCCGGTGGCGGTCGAGGGGTCGATCGGGGTGGCCACCGGGCCGTCGATCGACCAGATCGTCGCCGCGGACCGGCTGACCCCGATCCGGTCGCTCGAGTACTCGATCGGAGGGTGGGCGAACAACTTCGACGCAGGTGGGCAGCCGATCCCGTACGAGGACGACGTGTACGCCGCGTACGGCCGGCTGTTCCCGTCCGGGGCGGACCCCGACGGCTCGCCGACGGCGTCGGATCGGGTGCGCGCCCGGCAGGGGCAGGTGCTGGCGCTGGCCCAGGGGCGGTTCGACGCCCTGTCGCGCCGGCTCGGCGCCGCGGACCGGGCGAAGCTCGAGCAGCACCGCGACCTGCTCGCCGACCTGTCGACCCAGCTGTCGGGGCTCGCGGAGCTGGACTGTGAGGTCCCGAGCGAGCCGGGCGGGTTCGCCGCGTGGGACGATCCACTGTGGGCCGAGCAGATGACCCGCGCGTTCTTCGCGTTGTGCCAGGCCGCGTTCACCTGCGGCGTGACCGACGTGATCACCGTGCGCCAGGACGTGTTGCAGAACGCTGCGATCGGCGCCCCGCCGGGCGACCTGCACACCGACTTCGCGCACAACGTCGCGCTCGACCCGGCGGCCGCCGACGTGATGGCCGAGTACCACCGGTGGCACGCCCTGCGGTTCGCGGAGCTGTGTGCGATGCTCGACGCGGTGCCCGAGGGGGACGGGACGATGCTCGACCAGACGTTGTGCGTATGGGGCAACGAGCTCGCGACCGGAGACCACCAGATGACCCGCCAGCCGTTCGTGGTGGTGGGCGGCGGCGGCCCGCTCGACACCGGTCGGTACGTGAACTTCGCGCCGGAGCGCGACTTCCAGGGGCCGTGGGGGCTCACCGAGGGCACCGGCCCGGCGCACAACCGGATGTTGGTGGTGCTGGCGCGGGCGATGGGGCTCGAGCTCGACCAGGTGGGGGAGTCCACCTTCACCGACTTCGCCGGGGCGTCGGTCCCCGCCACGGGCGCGCTGCCCGGGCTGCTCCGCTCGTGATCTGGCTCGTCGGGTGCGGCGGCGCCGAGCCCGTCCCGGTGGGCTCGGTCGGAGCTCCGAGCGGCGGCGACAGCGGCGCCGCGGTCGAGTCCGGCGGGTCCACGCCACCCGACACCGGCTCCGACACCGGATCCACCGTGGGTCATCCGACCGGTGACACCGGCGGGACCTCGGTCGACGCCGGCGTGCCCGGGTTGGTCGGCGTGGGCTACGGCGGGATCCGCCTGGTGTCGCGCGACGGGGGCGCCACCTGGTCCGACGTGGTGTCGTTCGCCCCGAACGGGCTCGACGACGAGGACCTGTTGCGCGCGGTCACCTACGGCGACGGGCTGTGGCTCGCGACCGGGTGGAGGTGGGTGACCTCGCCCGACGGGGTCGAGTGGACCGATCACGGCCTGATCGCCGACGCCGCCGGCTGGCCGCCGTGCAACATCGTGGAGGGGCTCGCGTGGGCCGACGGGGCGTTCTACGCCGCCTGCGCCGACTGGTACGGCGAGGGCCACGTGTACCGCTCGGTCGACGCCCACACGTGGACCCTGCACGGCGACCTCGGGCCGACCGGCGGCCACCTGTTCCTGAGCCACCACCAGGGCACGTTCGCGGCGTACGGCGACAGCGGGACCAGCCTGGTGTCGACCGACGCGGTCACCTGGACCGAGCTGCCGGGGGTGGTCCGGGCCACCTGGTGTGACGGCGCCTACGTGAGCGAGGTGGACTGCGCGGGGCCGGCGTGGTTCGACGGGGCGTACTTCTCCACCTCCTGGCCCGACACCGTGCGCCGCTCGACCGACGGCGTGACCTGGGCCGACGTGTACGTGGACCCCGACGGCAACTCGCTGTACCAACCCCGCGCGATGGCCGAGGGGCTCGTCGCCCGGTGACACCCGGGGAAGGCCCCGGTGTCGCACGACTGGAGGACCCATGACGCAGCTCTTCGGCCTGGTTTGGCTCGGGTGTGCCGACAAGGACCCGTCGCCGCCCGCGACGATCGCCAGCGACGCGGACACCGACGCGGACACCGACAGCGACGCGGACAGCGACGCCGACGTCGACCTCGACTCGGGCTCGGTCACCGAGGAGACCTCGGGGACCACGGGCGACACCGCGGTCAGCCCGATCGCCGGGCGGTGGAAGGGCACCTGCCTGCCGGACGGGGTGGTGTTCTACGGGGCAACGGCGTTCGACCTGGCGTTCGACCTGACCGAGTCGGGCGGGCTCGTGCACGGCGACGGGACGCTGCTCGCGTTCTCGTACGGCTCCAGCACCACCCAGCCACCGATCGAGGTGCGCGGCACCTGGGACGGCACCACGCTCGACCTGCCCGACATGGCGTTCTCGTACGCCGGCGGCGGCGGGTCTCCGCTGGGGGTCGAGATCACCGGCGTGCTGGTGGCGGGGATCCTGGACGCCGACATGATCTGGTTCCCGGGCGGCACGTACGGCGGCCCGTACGTGTACAGCTGCCCGATGGACCCGAACTGACCGCACCCTGGGTGCGGAGGCACGGCCCGCGAACCGTTGTTTCGCACCGCCGCGCGGGGGGATACGGCCGGCCCCGGGGGGGCGGTGGACGGGTTCGCGTGTGTGTCGGCGGCCTCGGCGATCCTCGACCTCGCCAACGGCCTCGAGCAGGACAAGAGCCTGGTGACGGCGCTGTTCGCGCTCGAGCTCGCCCGCGACGCGGGGGCGGACGCGCCGACCCAGCGGGCCGCGTTCTTCGGCGCCCTGCTGCGCCACCTCGGGTGCACCGCGTACGCCGCAGGGGAGGCCCGGATCGCCTCCGACGACATCGCGCTCCGACGGAACCTGATCCACGGCGACTCGAGGCGGACCACCGACGTGGTGCGGTCGGTCGGGCGCGCCAACGGGTCGTGGCTGTCGTCGGTCCTCGGGGTGTCGCGGCTCGCCCTGTCCGCGCGGCAGATGCGCGCCGAGTGGACGTTCGAGGCGTGCGGCGCCGCGCGGCTGCTGGCGGAGGGGCTCGGGTTCGGCCCGGACGTGGTCCAGGTGGTGGACGAGGCGTTCGAGCGGTGGGACGGCGCGGGCACCCCCCACGGCCGCGGCGGGACCGCGCTGTCGACCGCCGCCCGGGCCGCGAACGTCGCGCA
>JBEBJC010000596.1:0-5399 GCA_040080105.1 Myxococcota bacterium | reverse complement strand
GTCTTCCCCGTCGACCTCGGGGTCGCAGTTCGGGGCGGTGGTCGGGGTGGTGGCGGTGTCGGTCGGGGTCGTTCCCGTCTCGACCACCACGTCGTCGTCGTCGTCGCCGGTGACGACGTCGTCGTCGTCGTCGTCGCCGAAGGTGACGTTGTACGAGCCGGACCCGGCCGGCGGCGGGCGAACACAACACAGGAAGGCGAGCCACAACATGGCGCCAACGTGCCCGACGTTACGCGATCGCGCCAGCCCCGGTTCGACCCACGGGGCGGGTGGGCGCGTCCCCGCCGCCGTGCTACCGCCTGCCGATGGAACCGACGCCGCCTGCGGGATCGACCGGTGAAGAGGCGCGTCGGCTGCTCGGGCTCGCGTGGCCGGTCGTGCTCGGCCAGATCGGCCTGGTGGCGATGGGGGTGGTCGACCTGCTCGCGGTGCGCTCGCTCGGCGAGACCGCCACCGCCGCGGTCGGCATCGCCGGCACCTTGTCGTTCGCGACGTTGGTGCTGGCGATGGGCGCGGCCTCCGGGCTCGACCCGCTGGTGGCGCAGGCGTTCGGCGCGGGCAAGCCGGGGCGGGCCGGCGCCGACGCGGCGCGCGGCATGGCGCTCGTGCTGCTGCTGAGCGTGCCGATCACGCTGGCCCACCTGTACGCCGAGCCGCTGTTGGTGTGGCTGCGCCAACCCCCGTCCGCCGTGCCGGAAGCCGCGCGGTTCTGCCGGATCCTGGCGGTGGCGGTGGTGCCGTTCGGCGGGTTCTCGGTGTTGCGCACGCTGCTGCAGGGCAGCGGCGCGATGCGCCCCGCGATGTGGGTGATCTTCGCGGCGAACCTCGCGAACCTGATCGGAGCGTTCTCGCTGGTGCAGGGAGTCGGCCCGATCCCGGCGTTCGGGGTGGTGGGGGTGGCGTGGTCCACCGTGGTGGTCCGGTGGGCGATGTGGCTCGCGCTGATCGCGATCTCGTGGCCCCAGATCCGCGCCGCGTGGCCGACCGAGCCGGTGTGGACCGCGGCCGAGCTCGGCCGGGTCGCCCGGCACGCGCTGCCGGGAGGTGTGCAGCTCGGGCTCGAGGTGTGGGCGTTCAACCTCTCGTCGTTCGTGGCCGGGGGGCTCGGGGCGACCGCCGCCGCGGCCCACACCTCGGCGCTTTCGGCCGCGTCGATGTCGTTCATGCTCCCGCTCGGCATCTCGGCCGCGGTGGCCACGCGGGTGGGGAACCTGGTCGGCGCAGGGCTGCCGTGGCGCCGCTCCGCCGCGATCGCGCTCGCGATGGGGTGCGCGGTGATGTGTGGGTCGGCCGCGGTGTTCCTGCTGGCGCCGGCGGCGATCGGGACCCTGTACAACCCCGATCCGGCGGTGGTCGCGCTGGTGGCGGCGATCTTGCCGATCGCCGGCGCGTTCCAGTGGTTCGACGGGACCCAGGTGGTCGGGTTCGGGATCTTGCGCGGGCTCGGCGACACGCGGTGGCCGCTGGCGTTCAACATCGTCGCGCACTGGATGATCGGGCTGCCGCTGGGCGTCGGCCTCGCGTTCGGGCTCGGCCTCGGCCTGCCGGGGGTGTGGTACGGGCTCACCGCCGGCCTCGGCGTGGTCGCCACCTTGCTGGTGGCGCGGATCGCGCTGCGGGCCGCTCGAGCCGACCCCGGTCCGGGATACGAGGCGCGCTCGGAGGCCCGATGATCCCGTGGCTGCTCGGGTGTACCGCCGAGGCGCCGCCGATGGACGGCGACACCGACACCTCGTCGCTGGTGGCGCCGCCCGGCGATCCGTACGCGGTGTTGCCGATCGGCCCCCAGTTCCCGTGGACCGACGCCGACGTGGCCGGGCGGCGGTTCTCGTACCACGTGCCCGACGACCCGATCGGCCTGGTGTTCGCGTTCCACGGCTCGCACGGCGGGTTCGACACCGTCACCCAGGTCGAGTGGCTCGACCTGTACAACCTGCTGGTCCCGGCCGGGGTGGCGGTGGTGTTGTCGGAGTCGCTCCAGCGCGAAGACCCGCGCCAGTGGGACCTGTCGAGCTCGAGTGACAACCCCGACTTCGCCCAGCTCGCCGCGATCCGCGACTGGTTGATCGAGCAGACGGCGGTCGGGAGCGACACCCCGATCGCGAGCGTCGGGTTCTCGAACGGCGGCTCGTTCGCGAACGTGTTCTCGTTCGTGGCGCTGGGCGCCGGGTGGGACGTGCGGACGTTCGTGGCGCACAACGCGAGCCAGTACGACCTGTCGGTCCCCGCGATGTTCGTGAGCGCCGAGAACGACGAAGAGGTCCGCGCGCCCGACGAGGCCGTGGCCGACTGCGCCGGGTGGACCTCGACCGAGTGTCCCCACCTGGTGGGGACCGAGATCCTGCTCGATCCCCGGCGGTTCGCCCGGTTGCCGCAGTACACCGTGGACGACAGCGCCATGTTGTTCGACGAGCTGGTCGACCTCGGGATGATCGACCCGAGCGGCGCCCGGCTGGTCGACATCGACGACCCCGACGCGGTGATGGACTGGTACGTGGCGAACTCCGAGGGCCCGTCGCCCACGCTGCCGCCCAACCAGCTCCGGGTGGTGTGGGCGACCCACCGGTTGAGCTCGCAGCACGCGTACGAAGAGGCCACCTGGCTCGTCGAACGGCTGACCCAGTGAACTTCACCCGCTCGACCGCGATCGACGCGACCGCCGAGGAGCTGTTCGCGTGGCACGCGTCCCCCGGCGCGTTCGAGCGCCTGTCGCCGCCGTGGAACCCGCCGGTGGTGCTCGACCGGCGCGGGACCGGCCTCGAGGTGGGGCTGCGCCTGACGGTGAAGATCGCGCCGTCGCCGGTGCCGTGGGTCACCGAGCACACCGCGTGTACCCCGCCGTCCGGGTTCGTCGACGAGCTCGTCTCGGGGCCGTTGGCGTCGTGGCGGCACGAGCACCGGTTCGAGGACGGGCGGCTGACCGACGCGATCACGTTCGAACCGGCGCTGGGGCTCGGGGGCGGGCTCATCACGCGACAACTCGCGGCGGCGTTCGCGTTCCGACACGCCCGCACCGCGCTCGACCTGCACCGCCACCGGCCGTACCGCGATCGGCCGCGGCTGCGGGTCGCGATCACCGGCGCCTCGGGGCTGCTCGGGACCGAGCTCGCGGGGTTCTTGCGCACCGGAGGGCACGAGGTGCTGGCGCTGTCGCGCGCGGGAGCGGTGCGGTGGGATCCGGAGCGGGGCGAGATCGACGCCGCCGCGCTCGAAGGGGTGGACGCGGTGGTGCACCTCGCCGGGGAGTCCATCTCGTCCCGGTGGACAGACGAGCGCCGCCAGCGGATCCTCGCGTCCCGCGTGGAAGGCACCCGCCTGCTGGCGCGCGCCCTGGCGGGGTTGTCGCGCAAGCCGTCGGTGGTGTTGTCGGGCTCGGCCGTCGGGTACTACGGCGACCGCGGCGACGAGCTGTTGGACGAAGGCGCGACCTCCGGCTCCGGGTTCCTCGCCGAGGTGTGCCGGGCGTGGGAACAGGCGGCGGAGCCGATCGGCGCGCTCGGGATCCGCTGCGTGACCCTGCGCACCGGGCTCGTGTTGTCGGGTCGCGGCGGCCTGCTCGCGTCGCTGCTGCCGCTGGCGAAGGCGGGCGCCTCGGGGCCGATCGGCGGGGGCCAGCAGTGGCAGCCATGGATCGCGATCGACGACTGGGTCGGCGCGGCGCACGCCCTGTTGTGGGACGAGCGGGCGTCTGGCCCGGTGAACCTGGTGGGGCCGATGCCCGCGCGCCAGGCCGACCTCGCGCGCTCGATCGGGGCGACGCTCGGCCGCCCGGCGTTCGTGCCCACGCCCGCGTTCGCGGTGCGGCTGGCCCTGGGGCGGGCGATGGCGGACGAGCTGGTGCTCGCCGGTCAGCGCGCGGTGCCGCGGGCGCTCGAGCGGCTGGGGTTCTCGTTCGCCCACCCGACGCTCGACCGGGCGCTGCGGTTCGAGCTCGGCCACCTCACCGACGCGGAGGCAGGAACCGCCGGATCTGAGCCGGATCCCACCCGGTGAGCTGGGCGAGGTTGGTGATCTCGCGCCCCTGACGCTGCTGCAGCCGGGTCTCGTACCGCTCCCCCTCGGCGCAGCTGGTGTCCCCCTGGAACCGCCGGTTCACCACGTACCGCGCCTGCCACGGGGCGGTGTCCGGCGTCTCCTGGAACACCAGGTCCTCGGGGAAGTGCGCCGCGTCGTACCGCACGTGCAGCCGGGTCAGGTACCCCTGGCTCACCGTGCCGCCGTGGTAGTCCTGCTGCACCGAGCCCGCCCAGTCCGCGCCGAGCGGGGCGAACTCGTTCGGGGTGAGCATCGTGGTCGAGCACGGATCACACGGCTGCGACATCGGCCACGCGTACTCCAAGTACACGTTCGACATCCCGTCGCGCGCGACCCGACGCTCGAACATCGCGGTGTAGAACTCGCCGAAGTTCGCGCCGTCGGCGATGTACTCCGGCACCTCCACGTCGGTCGGGAGCCGCGCGGTCCGGTAGTTCGTGGTCTCGACCCGCCCGTTCGGGGTCAGGGTGAACACCAGCAGGTCCTGCGGCCCGTCCGCGTTCACCGTGCCCAGCCGGATCGGCAACATGAACTTCGGCGAGTCGTACTCGACCCGCAGCGGGCGCGGCCAGGTGACGCCCAGCTCGGCCTGGGCCGACACGTCGATCTTCGCCAGGAAGAAGTGCATGTTCTGCTCGATGTACGACGACAGGATCGACGACGCTCCCTCGGGGACCTGGTACCCCTCGAGCCGGAGCCACTCCTCGAGCCCGCGCCCGTTCTTCGCGCGGATCACCACGATGTCGTACTCCTCGAGCGAGTAGCTCTGCTCGATCTGGACGCCGTAGTCCCGCGGCCCCGCCGCCTCGCTCTCGACGTACCCGAGCGACTCGAGCGCCGCCGACCTCTTCGGCGCCATCGGACGGTTCGACGGGCGGCGCGCTTCCGGGCACGGATCGGGGTCGAAGTACTGCGCCAGCCGCGGCACCGAGTACTGCTCGAGCCGGTCGATCAGCGCCGAGTCGGCGATCTTCACCATCTCGGGCTCGATCTCCTGCGGCACCGGCACCACCAGCCCGAACGCGTCGGGGTCACCCTGGTAGTCGTTCGCCATCGTGAGCACGGTGTGGTCGCCGTTGCGGACCAGGACCACCTTCGAGCTGCGGTTGAACAGGCTGCCCGGCTCCTGCGACACATAAAACCCACAGAACGACCACGCCGTGGGGGCGAGCGCCAACGCCGCCGCCACGAACTTCCACCCGTTCCACATCTGGCCTCCCGCTGCCCATCGCGCGGATCGCAGCGGACTTACACGAAGCGCCGCAGGCCGGGTACGATGGCGACGCGGGGTCACGTGCGGTGGTTGCTCGTGAGCGTCGGGGTCCACCTGCTGGTGCTCGGGCTCGCCCCGGCCCCGCTCGGCG
>JBEBJC010000595.1:0-5403 GCA_040080105.1 Myxococcota bacterium | reverse complement strand
CCGCGGCACCCCGTTGACCCACCGCGCGCCCGCGTCCGCGAGCCGCCCGCGCTCGACCCCGACGACCTCGAGCCCCCGAGCCGCGATCGCGGCCGCCGCCGCCGCGCCGGCGGTGCCGAGGCCCACCACCCCGACCTTCACTCGGCCCACCGCTCCGGCACCAGCAGCCCGAGGTCGCGCAGCGCGGAGCGGACCCCGGAGGGCGCCTGGTGGGGGGCGTCGGCGCACTCCGCGGGGATCTCGGCCACCACCAGGTCACCAGCGAGGTCTCGTCCGAACACGATCGCGGTCGGCGCGGGGTCCACCTCGACGGTGATCCGGTCGCCCACCGCGCGCGGGGTCACCGAGCCCGCGTCGACCGCCTCGGCGAACGAGGCCACGTCGAACGTGAACCGCTCGACGATCGCGCCGCGCGCGAGGCGCTCGCCGTCTCCCGACCCGAGCGCCACCGCCTCCGCTTCGCCGCGGGCGGCGCGCAGCGCGCTCTCGTACGCCGCGAGCTCGGCCAACGGCCCCGGGTGGGCCTCCGCCACCCACCGCGCGAACCGCCGGCCGAGCGGCGCCCGCTCCGCGCGATCGGCCGCCACGAACGCGGGCACCCAGTCCACGCCCACGTCGGCGCCCAGCGTCAGCGTGAGCGGCACCACCGTGCCGAGCCCCTCGCGCACCTGCGCGACCGATCGGCCGGGCAGCCCGTCGATCTTGTACCCGAGCGCGAACACGTCGGAGCCCGGCGGCAGCTCCCACTCCTCCTCGAGCGCGGCGTACCCGAGGGCGGTCGTGGCCACGTCGGCGTCGGCGGCGAGCCGATCGACCAGCCCGAGCAGCTCCCCCGCGCACGGCTCGTCACACTGCTCCCACAGCTCGAGCAGCCGCTGGCCGACGTCCCACGCGGCCCACCGCGGGGTCGGGGTGATCGCGAGCGGGGTCCCCTCGGCGATCGCGCGGAGCACCGCCACCGCGCGCGCCTCCAACACGTCGAGCGACGACGACCAGGTCGGGTCGTCCGACCGGAGGAACCGCTCGGCGAACGCGACGAACGACCGGGACCGCAGGCGGCGCGCGTGCCCCGCCGCGTACGCCACGCCGTCGGAGCACAGGTCGATCGAGCCCCACGAGTGGCTACACGGCACGCCGAGGCGCCGGGTCCGCGCCACCGCCGCGAGCTCGCGGTCCACGAACCGCGCCGCGTCGGTGAGCAGGTCGAGCGCGCGCTCCGGATCGACCCGCTCCGGGCCCGACGCCGCCAGCGCGGCGCACTCCGGGCAGTGGGAGCGGAACTGCGGTCCGTCGTGCCGCGGGCACCGCCGGAGCCCGACCTCGTCGAGCCAGTACCACAACACCACCGGGACCAGCTCGGACAGCCGCGACGCGGTGGACAAGAACAGCGCGGACGCGTCGGGTCGCCACCCGAACCCCACCAGCGCGTGGCACAGCTCGTGGGTGCCCCACTTCGCCCGATGGCCGGGGTGGAAGCTGGCGATCGGCAGATCGTGCCGGAACGCGCGGTACTTCGGCTCGGGCAGCACCCCGTCGGACCACTCGGGCAGCTCGAACGTCTCGGACGGCGCGAGCCAGTCGTCGGGCGGCTCGAGCTGGGCGCGGTGCTCGTAGTGGAACGAGAACAGCCCCGCCCGCTGGGCGAGCCGGCCGACCTCCGCGGCGGCGCGGGACCGGCGGAACTCGCCGGCGGGCACGCCCGCTGGCCAGGGGCCCGTCGGCATCGGGGAGGACAGGTGGTGAACGGCGGCGGAGGGGTCGAGCACCCCGCCTGTTATCCCGTCGGGATCGGATCGGCGCGCGCGGGCGAACGGCGCGGCCGCTGCACGGTCGCTGCACCGGCGGGCCCTACGTGGAGGACGGGAGGCCCGATGTTGCTCCGGTGGCTCGCGGTGGTGGGGTGGATCTCGGTCGCGCTGGCGAGCACCGCCGCGCTCGGGGTGGTGGCGGTCACCGCCGGCCCGATCCCCGAGTGGGGCCACCTGGTCGGGCACGTGGCGTTGTGCGCCGGATGCTCGGCGCTGGTGATGGCGGCCGCCGGCGGTTCCCCGCGCGCGCGCGCCGCCGCTGCGTTCGGCGCGTCGATGGCGTTCGGGGCAGCGATCGAGCTCGTTCAGATGCGGGTCGGGCGGCTGTCGGCGGACACGCTGTTCGACCTCGCGATGGACGCGCTGGGCGCCGCCCTCGGGCTGTGCGCGTGGGCGAGCGTGCACCGCGGCCGCGACGCGCCGATCGGCCACGCCCTGTCGTGGCTGCTGCACCCGCTGTGGGTCGCGCCGATCGGGTGGTGGGTGGTGACGTATGCCGCGTCGCGCTCGCTGCGCACGGCCACCGGGTGGACCGCGGTGGCCGCCCTGTGCCTTGCCCCGGCGCTGGCGGTGTGGGCGTTCGGGGTGGTGGCGCGGTGGTGGTCCGACGCCGACCTGTCCGAGCGGGCCGACCGCGGGCCGCTGTTCGCGGTCGGGGCCGCCGGGATGGTGGCGCTCGCCGCCGCAGCACACGCGCGCGGCGGGCTCGCGGCCGACCTGGCGCTGCCGTGTGCGCTCGGGGCAGCGGTCGGGGCGGTCGCGACCCGGGCAGGCCTCAAGGTCAGCGGCCACGTGGCGATCCCGGCCGCGCTCGGGCTGCTGATCGTCCCGTGGTCGGCGCGTGGTCCCCTCCCCGCGCTCGGGGTGGCGGTGGTGCTGTCGTGGGCCCGGGTCGCCGCCGGTCGGCACCGCCCGGTCGAGGTCGCCGCGGGGTGGGCGGTCGCCGGGATCACCGCGCTCGCCGCCGCCGCCCTCGGGTGAGGGATGGGCGGAGCCACCTCGCGGGTCGACTCCGAGGCGGAGGTTAGACTCCGGCGGCGGAGGGTCGGATGACGTGGTGGATCGCGATCGCGCAGGCGTCGACGGTGGACATCGAGATCGCCGACCCGGCGGTCACCGAGGTGATCCTCGACTGCGTCGACGGGGTGTACCGCTCGCCCGTGCGCAGCGGGGTGGCGTCGTTCGACCGGATGCCACAAGGGTGCAAGGTGTCGATGATCCGGCGATCCGGGACGATCGACCGCGCAGGCAAGTGGGCGTGCAACCTCGACAAGTGCGAACAGCAAGACGTGCTGCACCTGCCGGTGACCGACGCCCCGGGCCGGGTGAACGTGATCCTCACCACCGAGCTGCCGAAGGGCACGATGCTCGAGGTCACCTGCACCGGGTACCGGCAGCGCGCCGACGTGACGCAGAACACCGCCGTGTTCGACGGCGTCCCCTCCGGGACCGACTGCGAGCTGTACTTCAAGGGGGCGGTCCCCACCCGGTTCCGACCGATCGGCCCCGGCACGTGGACCTGCTCCATGAGCGGCTCAGCGGCGATCTGCACCGGGACCTGAGCGCTCGGCTGGCGCGCCGGGGTGGGTGGCAGATAAGGGTGCCGCCGAAACCGATCGTCGGGCCCTCGGACCCGCCCGGCGGATCCACCGCCGGGCACCGGGCGAGCCACAGGGAGCCGGAACATGCCGTACGTCGTCACCGAGAACTGCCAGGACTGCCGCTTCACCGACTGCGTCGAGGTCTGTCCGGTGGACTGTTTCTACGGGGACGATCGGATGTTGTACATCCACCCCGACGAGTGCATCGACTGCGGCGCGTGTGAGCCCGCGTGCCCGGTGCAGGCGATCTTCTCCGCCGACGACCTGCCGGCCGAGCAAGTGAAGTGGACGAACACCAACGCCGAGAAGACCCAGGGCGGCGGCCTCGACCACATCACCGCGTCGCAGGACCCGCTGCCCACGGCCGAAGCGAAGAAGGCCCGCCTCGGCCTGTAGGGGTCGGTCAGGGGTTCAGCGTCGCCCACGGCACGAGCTTCAACTCCTGCCGCACCGGGTCGGTGTGCACCAGCACCAGCGTGCCGTCCGGGCCGATCGCCTGGTGCTCGGTCGCGCCGTCCGGAGCGATGCGCAGCTCGCCGAGCTCCTTGCCGTCTCCGCCGAACATCCGCAGGGGCGCGCCGCCCGCGCCGCCCCCCACCAGCACGAGGCCGCCGCCGGGGGCCCAGCCGAGCTCGGTCCCGGTGATGCCGGCGTTTGCTCGGAACATCGCCCTTCCGTCGGTGGTGCGGTACGCGTGTAGCGCGCCGCCGGCGTCGAGCACCGCCACCGCGCCGCCGTCGGGGGACAGCGCCACCGCGACCGGCTTGCGCCCGGCGCCGAGGTCCGGGGTCGGGCGCTCGCCGCGGTCACTCCCGTACACCCGCAGGGTCGCGTCGGTCCACGCGACCACCGTGTCGCCGGCCGCCGCCACCCCGATCGTGCCTGGCAGGGCCTTGATCGCCCCGCCCTTACCGGGCGAGCCGCCGATCCGGATCCGCCCGTCGAGGTCGAGGGTGACCCACCGCCCGTCGCCGGTGCGGGCCAGCCCCAGGGCCTCCACGTCCTTCGGGATCTTCAGCAGGGGGGCGCCCTCGAGATCCCACGCCATGAACGTGCCGTCACCCGCCATCGCCCACAGCCCGTCGGCGGAGCCCCCGATCGCGACCGGCGCACACGGGGCGCAGTCGGGGATGGTGACCTGCGACACGACCCCGCCCCCGGGGCCCCGCCGCTCGAGCTGGCCGTCGACCCGCGCCACCAGGAAGTCGGTGGTGCCGATCCACGCGAGCGCGGCGATCGCGGAGCCGCCCTCCGGCCCGACCGCGCGCACGCCGAGCTCGTCGAGCGCGGTCCACCGGTCGAACGCCCCGTCGCGCAGCAGCCACAGCGCCCCGGTCGAGCGCTGGACCCCGATCGCTCCGGCGCCCGACGGGCAGAACGGACCGTCCGGCAGCTGCACGCAGCCGTCCGCCAGCAGGCCGGGCGGCTCGGGGAACGTTCCGCCGCCCCGCTTCGCGCCCGACATCGCGTCGACCTGCACCACCGCGCCGCCGCGCTCGACGAACAGCTTGCCTTCACCGTCGTACGCGATGCGGGTCGCCTCCCCGTCGTTCGACCACAACGTGCGCCCGTCGACCGCGTCGTACACCGACGACGACAGGGTGGTCGCGAGCCCGAGGAACCGGCCGTCGGGCGACAGCGCCACGTCGTTCACCCGGCCGAACGCCGCGAGCCGGCCGATCTCACGCCCGGCCTCCGAGTGCACGGTGACGCCGCCGGCGTGCACCAGCGCGAACTTGCCGGACTTCGAGATGTCGCCCAGGGCCACGTCGCTCACCTCGACGGTCGCCACCGGGTCGCCCTGGGGCCCGAGCGCCATCGCGCGCTCGGCGCCGAACAGCAGCACCCGCTCCCCATCGGGGCTCACCTCGAGGTGATCGACCTCGAGCTCGAGCCGGTCCGCGGTGCGCAACATCCCTGCCGTCAGCTCCCCTGCCCACGCCGCGGACCACCCGACCCACATCGACCCCTCCGATTCGCGGGCCATGCTACCC
>JBEBJC010000594.1:0-5408 GCA_040080105.1 Myxococcota bacterium | reverse complement strand
TCCGACCACCACAGGCCCGCTACCAGCACGCCCGCGGCGCAGGCGAGCACCACCAGCGTGCCCAGGCCGAGGATCCGGCTGCGTCGGATCGGCGCCGGAGCGGCGTCTCGGTGCAGCCCTTGCACCAACGCCAGCACCTCGGCGTTGTGCTCGTCCATCGACAACACGCGGTTGAGCAGGCGCAGCGCGGTGAGGTGGTCGCCCGCGTCCAACAGGCGGCGGCCCTCCTCGACCAGCGCCCGCTCGAGGTGTGCGGTGAGGCGCAGCTCGTACTCGTCGGGATCGACCACCCACCGGGCGAGGGACCACTCGGGGTCGTCCGGGTCGATCCGCGATTCGTGCAGGCACGCCGCGAGGTGGGTGGCCACGTCGGCGGCGAGGGTGAACCGGTCGGCCGGGTTCGTGGCCATCAGCCGCTCGATCACGTCGGCCAGTGCGGCCGACATGGTGGGGGCGAGCTCTGCCACGTGCGGGCGGTTGCCCTCGATCACGTTCTTCAGGATGACCGACGGGTTGGTGCCGGTGAACGGCAGGTGGCCGGTCACCAGGTAGAACAACACGGTGCCGAGGGCGAACAGGTCGCTGCGCTGGTCGAGCGGCGCGTCCTGCGCCTGCTCCGGGCTCATGAACGCGGGGCTGCCCACGAGCGCGCCGGTCATCGTGACCTGGGACTCGTCGAGGAACCGCGCGATGCCGAAGTCCATCAGCTTGATCGTGCCGTCGCACCGGACCATCACGTTGTCGGTCTTCACGTCTCGGTGCAGCACGCCCTGGGTGTGCGCGTACGACAGCGCGCCGGCGAGCGAGCGGCCGATCTGGGCCACGACCTCCGACGGCAGCCGCCCCCGCTTCTCGAGCAGGCGGGTGAGCGTCTCGCCGTCGACGAACTCGGTGACCAGGTAGCAGTCGGACTCGTCCTCGCGGGAGGCGTCGAGGATCTCGAGCACGTTCTCGTGCTGGAGCAGCTCCCCCATCGCCTTCACCTCGCGCGCGAACCGGGTCCGGTTGCGCACCGACGACGACAAATGGGGGTGGAGCACCTTGATCGCGACGGTGCGCCCGAGGGTGGAGTGGCGACCGCGGTACACGGTGGCCATCCCGCCCTCTCCGACCTTCTGGAGGACCTGGTATTTGTCCAGGGTGGTGCCGATCAAGCGCGCCCACCGAGCCGTTGGGGAGGCGAACTCCCTATAACCGCCGCCGCGCCGCCGACCACCGCCGGCACGACCCGACTCAAAGTTGTGACGGATCGGTCGCCGCGCCGATCAGGCCGCGGTCGTGCAGGACCCCGAGGATCGTGGCCGCGGTCTCCTCCACCGCCTTGTGGGTCACGTCGACCACCGGCCACTCGCGGTGTTGGCGGAACAGGTCCTCGGCGTAGTCCAGCTCGGCGAGGATGTAGTCCAGGTCGTCGTAGTTCACCGTGCGCTGCATCCCCATCGACAAGATCCGCGCCCGCCGGATGCCCTGCAGCGCCTCCGGGCCGATGGTCAACGCGAACACCCGCTTCTGGTCGACCTCGGCGAGCTGGGGCGGCGGCGGGCGATCCAGCACCACCGGCACGTTGCCCACCTTGAACCCCTTGTGCGCGAGGTACGTGGACAGCGGGGTCTTGCTGGTGCGCGACACGCCGACCAGGATGATGTCGGCCTGCCGGAGCATCCGCGGCTCCTTGCCGTCGTCGGCCTTCACCGTGAACTCGACCGCCTCGATCCGGCGGAAGTACGTCTCGTCGGCCTGGTGCAGCAGCCCGGGCACGCCCACCGGCTGCATCGACAGGTACCCCGACAACACGCCGAGCAGGTCCTCGATCAGGTCGAGGTGCACCACCCCGTGCTCGGTCGACAGGTCGGCCGCGTGCTGACGCATGTCCTTCGCCACGAGCGTGGTGACGACGAACGCCCGCTGCCGCGCGGCCACCCGGAACCAGCTGCGCAGCTGCTCGGGCCGGGTGATGTGCGCGTAGGTGCGGACGTGCACCAGGTGCCCCTTGAACTGCTGCAGGGCGGCCCGGACCATCTTCTCGCCGGTCTCGCCCGTCCCGTCCGACAGCACGATGATCGGCTTGGGCAGCGCCGGGTCGTCGGTCAAAGCACGCTCCTGTGCAGCCGGAGCACGAGCCCTACGTCGCCTTCGACCACCAACCGCCGCTCGACGAACCCCTTCATCGGCTCGAGCGAGCCCCCGAGCAGAGCCTGGAAGTCGCGCACCGAGCAGGACAGGCGGCAGTCGGGGCTCGAGCCGTCCTGCCGGCGGATCCGCGTCTCGTCACCGTCGCGCTCCACCGTCCACACCCCGCCGCCGGGGCCCCGCAGGTCGAAGGTGACGCTCACCCCGTCCGGCAGCGCGTGGAGCACGCCATCGCGCGGGACCGACGCGAAGAACTCGGCCGGGTCGGTGCCCGGGGATCGCTTGATCGACGGATCGAGCGCGGGCGTCGCCGGTTCCTCGTCACTCACCACCGGTGCCCTCCCCGGGTCAGCTTAGCTGGATCGCGGCGCCGGTGCAGGCTACTGCACGTGGAGGGCCGATGGAGCCGGGCTTCTACCACTTCGGACCCGGAGAATGGGCGTCGGTCGTGCTCGCGGTGGCGATCGTGGTCGACTGGGCCGCGCAACGGTACCTGCGCCCGCCCCCCACCGGTCACCCCGGCGAAACCGCCCGTAGGAGCCGCGCTGCACCTACCCTTCCGGGGGGGGTGGATTGAAACGGGTCGATGGAGGGATACCCTCTGGGCAGAGGCGTCGCCTCCCTGGAGCCCTTCATGTCGTTCGACAACCCCACCGATCCGGCGAGCGCGAACCTCCCGCCCAAGCTGGACATCCCCGTCCTGGCGATCCGGAACACCGTGATCTTCCCGGTGCTCGCTTTCCCGATCAACGTCGGCCGAAGCAAGAGCATGCGCGCCGTCGAAGAAGCGCTGGCGACAGAGGAGCGGTACCTCGGGATCTTCGCGCAGCGCGACCCGAAGACCGAGGACCCCGAGGCGTCCGATCTGTACCAGGTCGGCACCGTGGTGAAGATCCTGAAGATGATGCCGGTCCCCGGCAACAAGCTGAACGTCATCATCCAGGGCCTGGCGCGCGCCCGGATCCACGACTGGCACGACTCCGGGCCGTTCCTGCGGGCCGAGATCGAGACGTTCAAGCCCGAGCCCGGCGGCCGCGAGGCCGAGGCGCTGATGGACACCCTGCGCGAGCTCGCGCAGAAGATCATCGATCTGTCGCCGGCGATCCCTGCCGAGGCGAGCTTCCTGGTGCGCTCGATCGACGAGCCGGGCGTGCTGGCCGACATCGTGGCGAGCAACCTGAACATCGCGCCCGACGAGAAGCAGGAGCTGCTCGAGACCTTCAGCACCCACGAGCGGATGCAGAAGGTGATCGCGCTGCTGAACAAGGAGATCCAGGTCCTCGAGCTGTCGAACAAGATCCAGACCGAGGTCAAGGGCGAGATGGACAAGGCTCAGCGGGAGTACTTCCTGCGCGAGCAGCTCAAGGCGATCCAGAAGGAGCTCGGCGAGGTCGACGAGCGGCAGGAGGAGTTCGAGGAGCTCAAGCGCCTGATCAAGAAGGCGAAGATGCCGAAGGAGGTCGAGGAGATCGCGTTCAAGGAGCTCAAGCGCATGTCGCGGATGAGCCCGGGCGCGGCCGAGTACACGGTGAGCCGCACGTACATCGACTGGCTGTGCGAGCTCCCGTGGAGTGTCACCAGCAAGGACCGGCTCGACGTGAACGAGGCCGAGCGGATCCTCGACGAGGACCACTACGGCCTCGAGAAGGTGAAGCAGCGGATCCTCGAGTTCCTCGCGGTGCGCAAGCTGAAGCAGGACATGAAGGGGCCGATCTTGTGCCTGGTGGGCCCGCCCGGCGTCGGCAAGACCAGCCTCGCGAAGTCGGTCGCGCGCGCGCTCGGCCGCAAGATGGTGCGGATCGCCCTCGGCGGCGTGCGTGACGAGGCCGAGATCCGCGGCCACCGCCGCACCTACATCGGCTCGATGCCGGGCAAGGTGCTGAAGGGCATCAAGAAGGCCGGCACGAACAACCCGGTGTTCGTGCTCGACGAGATCGACAAGCTCGGCGCGGACTACCGCGGCGACCCGTCGTCGGCGCTGCTCGAGGTGCTCGATCCGGAGCAGAACGACACGTTCATGGACCACTACCTCGACGTGTCGTTCGACCTGTCGAAGGTGCTGTTCGTCGCCACCGCGAACATCCCGGACACCATCCCCGGGCCGCTGCGGGACCGGATGGAGATCATCCGGATCGCCGGGTACACCCACCACGAGAAGGTGCAGATCGCGCGCCGGTACCTGTGGCCCGAGTGCCTCGAGGACCACGGTCTGACCGACGAGATGGTGAGCCTGCCCGACGACGCGCTCGACAAGATCATCGAGTCGTACACCCTCGAGGCTGGCGTGCGCGGGCTCAAGCGCGAGATCGCCGCGATCTGCCGGTGGTGCGCGAGGGAGATCGCGTCGGGCAAGCGCGACCCGGGGTTCCCGATCACGGCCGACATGGTCGAGGACATCCGCGGGCCGATCCACTACTGGAAGGAGGTCGCCGAGCGCACCGCGGTGCCGGGCGTGGCCACCGGCCTCGCGTGGACCCAGACGGGCGGCGAGATCCTGTTCATCGAGGCCACCAAGATGCGCGGCAAGGGCAGCATGACGCTGACCGGCTCGCTCGGTGACGTGATGAAGGAGTCGGTGGGCGTGGCCCGCAGCTTCATCCGCTCGATGGCCGACGATCTCGGCGTCGACGAGGGGGACTTCGAGTCGCTCGACCTGCACGTGCACGTCCCCTCGGGCGCGATCCCGAAGGACGGCCCGTCGGCCGGCGTCACGATGATCACCGCGCTCACGAGCCTGCTCACCGGGCTGAAGGTCGACCCGACCGTGGCGATGACCGGCGAGATCACGCTGCGCGGCGCGGTGTTGCCGGTCGGCGGGATCAAGGAGAAGGTGCTCGCGGCTCACCGGGCCGGGATCAAGACCGTGATCCTGCCGGACAAGAACCGCAAGGACCTGATCGAGGTCCCCGACGAGATCAAGGCCGAGCTCGACTTCAAGTTCGTGTCGCGGATGGATGAGGTGCTGGCGTTCGTGCTCGGCGCCGAGGCGCTCGCCGACGTGCGCAGCAAGCTCGCGCTGAAGAAGCAGGTCGCCGCCGAGACCGCGAAGCAGTCGACCGCACAAGCCTGAGCCGGGTCCCGCGAACCGACGCCGCGCTACGGTGTCGGTTCGCCGGGAGGTAACGGATGTGGTGGATCGCGGTCGCGCGTGCGCAGGGGTACCAGGAGCAAGCCGAGGCGCTGATGCAGCTCGACTTCGACCTGTCCGAGGTCGAGTCGAAGGTGTCGCGGAAGGCGATGCAGCCCGCGCCGCCCGCCGCCGCCGCACCCTCCGCCTA
>JBEBJC010000593.1:0-5409 GCA_040080105.1 Myxococcota bacterium | reverse complement strand
GTGCTCGACGGGGCGGAGCTGCCGGTCGCGTACCACGTGTTGTACCGGTCGGACACCCCGGGCTGGGGCGAGGTTCTGCCGTTCGGCGGCGGCGCGCCGCTCGAGCCCGGATGTGACGAGCCCGACTTCAACAGCCTGCTCCCGCTCGACGGCGGGCGCGCCGCGCTGGTGACCCACTTCGAGTGTGTGCCCGGCAGCACCTGGGTCAGCGCGCTCGACCAGGCCGCCGACGGCGCGCTGACCGTCACCTCGGCCGCGCCGGTGAACTGGGACGCGCTGGGCGGGGTGTGGTTCCCGTGCTCGGGCCAGGCGTCGCCGTGGGGGACCCACCTCGGCAGCGAGGAGTACGAGCCCGACGCGCGCGGGCACCAGGCCGACGGGACGTTGTCGGTCGACCCGTACGGGGCGTGGACCGGCCTGCTCACGCTGTACGCCGCCGATCCGACCGCCGCGAACCCGTACCGGTACGGCTGGGCGACCGAGATCGGCGTCGACCGGGCCACCGCCGCGTCCACCCCGCACAAGCGGTACGCCCTCGGCCGGTTCTCGCACGAGCTGTCGTTCGTGCTGCCGGACCAGCGCACGGTGTACCAGTCCGACGACGGCTCGGCGGTCGGGTGGTTCCTGTTCGTGGCCGACGCCGCCGGCGACCTCACCAGCGGCGCGCTGTACGCGGCCCGGTTCGGCCCCGGCGCGGCGGTCGGGTGGGTGCCGCTCGGGCGGGCGACCGAGGCGGAGGTCGACGGGTGGATCGCGCTGCGGCCGCGGTTCTCGGAGCTGTTCGACGCCGTCACCCCCGACGCGGCCCACACCTGCCCGGCCGACTACCGGTACGTCCACACCTCGAACGGGCGCGAGTGCCTGAAGCTCGCGGCCCCGAGCGACCGGTTCCCGGAGCCGGGGCGGGTGGCGAGCCGGCTCGAGACCCGCCGGTACGCGGCGTGGCTCGGCGCGAGCACCGAGCTCGAGAAGGCCGAGGGCGTCACGTACGACCCGGCCACCGGGCGGGTGTACCTCGCGGTGTCCACCGTCGCGGGCCGCGCCGTCGCCGAGCCGGGCGAGCCGGTCGATCACCTGGCGCTGCCGCCGAACCGGTGTGGGGTGGTGCTCGGGTTCGACACCGCCGCCCGGCTGCTCGACACCGAAGGCCACGAGATCCCGTCCGACCACGTCGGGGCGGGGTTCACCGAGGTGCTCGCCGGCACCCCCGCCGGCGAGTCGGCGTGTGACGACGCCGGGATCGCGAACCCCGACAACCTCACGTTCCTGCCCGACTACCAGCTGCTGATGGTGGCGGAGGACACCAAGCGGCACGAGCACGCGTTCCTGTGGGCATACGACGTGCGCACCGGGGTCGGCGCCCGGATCGCGGCCGCCCCTCCCCACGGCGAGGTCACCGGAATCCACTGGATCCCCCACCTGGGCGGTTTCGGCTACCTCACCCTCACGTTCCAACACCCGTGGGCCGAGCTCGCCCCCGGCCAGGTGACGCCTCCGTGGGTCACTCCCGACGACCAGCGGGCGTTCACCGGGTTCCTTGGGCCGTTCCCGCTCCGGTGACTGGCGACCGCCCCCCGGGCCGGGCATGGATGGAGGGGGGTAGCGGGTGGTCTTCGGACTCGGTCCTGTGGCATGGCTCGCCGTGGGCCTCGGGGGGTGCGGCGCGCCGCCGGCGCCGACCGAACGGGTGGAGCAGCCCGGCGCGCCGGTGTTGCCGCGGTTGAACCGCGCCGAGTACGACGCCATCGCGCGCGACCTGTTCGGCACCACCAAGACGCCGTCCGCGGCGTTCCCGCTCGACGAGTCGGCGTACGGGTTCGACAACAACGGCGCCGCGCTCACCACCTCCTCGTTGCACGTCGAGGGATGGGAGGCGGCCGCGATCGATCTGGTCGACGAGATGTTCGGCGCCACCCCCGAACAGACCACCGAGGTGGTGGTCGAGGTCGAGGAGGGCGGCATCTCGTTCTTCGGCTTCGGCGGCGTGATCGGCGGCGAGCTGTGGCGGATCGAGCAGGGCGGAATCCGGGTCGGGTTCACCGCCGACGGCGACGGGCAGTACCAGCTGTCGGTGGCAGCGATGGGCGGGGGCAACGTGCCGGCGCGGATGAACGTGCGGCTCGACGACGAGCTGCTCGACTGGTTCGAGGTGCCCGAGACGCTCACGGTGTTCGAGCTCCAGCCGGTGGTGCCGGTCGGGATGCACCAGCTCGAGCTCGAGCTCGCGAACCCGGGGGAGGCGTGGGTCGCGATCGATCGGGTGGCCACCCGCGGCCCGATCGACCCGGAGGGGAGCCGCACCGCCGCGTACGACCGGTTCGTCGGGTGCGCGACGGTCGACCGCGGGTGCGCGGAGGGCGCGGTGCGCACGTTCGGCCGAGTCGCGTGGCGGCGGCCGCTCACCGACGCGGACGTGGGCTGGGCGATGGCCCTGTTCGACGCGGCCACCGAGCTCGGAGAACCGCCGGAGTACGGCCTGCGCCTGGCGCTGCAGGCCGTGCTGCTGTCGCCCGAGTTCTTGTTCCGGGTCGAGCGCGCCGCGCAGGGAGAGTACCGCGCCCTCGACGGGTACGAGGTCGCCGCCCGCCTGGCCGCGTTCCTGTGGTCGAGCACGCCGGACGAGCCGCTGCTGGCGGCAGCCGAGGGCGGGATGACCGAGCCCGAGGTCGAGGCCCAGGTCCGGCGGATGCTCGCCGATCCACGGGCGCGCGCGCTGGTCGACGACCTCGCCGGGCAGTGGCTGTCGATCCGCACCATCTCCACGCTCACCCCCGACCCGCTGCGGTACCCCGAGCTGGACGATCCGCTGCTGCGGTCGATGGCGGGCGAGCTCGGGTACCTCGCGCAGGACTACTTCACCGGTCGGACCGACCTCGAGGGCTTGCTCACCCGGGAGCAAGGGTGGGTCGACCAGCGCCTGGCCGAGCACTACGGCGTGCCGTGGGACGGCGACGACGCCGGCTGGGTCCAGACGGACACCGCGCGGGTCGGGGTGCTCGAGACCGCCGGGTGGCTCGCGTCGCAGTCGCACCCCAACACCCCGAGCGCGGTGTTCCGGGGCAAGTGGGTGCTCGACCGGCTGCTGTGCCGGCCGCCCCCTCCCCCGCCGGCCTCGGTGGCGGCGGTGGTCGAGATCGAGCCCGACGGCGGATCGGTCCGGAGCCAGGAGGAGGGGCGCCGGGCCGAGGAGATGTGCCAGACCTGCCACGCGCAGATCGACGGGCTCGGGTTCGTGTTCCACGGGTTCGACGCCGCTGGCGCCGCACGGACCGAGGACGAGCTCGGGTTCCCGATCGACGCCCACGGCGCCCTCGACGGCGTGTCGTTCGACGGCTCGGAGCCCCTCGCCCGGTGGCTCGCCGCGCAACCCTCGGTGGCGGCGTGTGTCGCGCGCCAAACCGCGAGCTTCGCGTTGTCCCGCTCGCTCACGGCGGAGGACCAGCCCGAGCTCGATCGGATCACCTCCGCGTTCCTCGAAGGGGGCGGTGAGTTCGACGCGCTGGCGGCGGCGATCGCCACCAGCTCCCTGTTCCGGTACCGCGGACACCCGGAGGCCGATTGAACCGCCGAGCCCTGTTGCGCGGGGCGGGGGCCGCGTGGTTGCTGCCCCCGCTCGCCTCACTCGCCCCGCGGGGAGCCCGCGCCGCCCCGACCGTCACCCCTCGGTTGCTGGTGTGGTTCGTCCCGAACGGGATGATCGGCGAGGAGGTCACCCCGACCGCGGGCGTGTTCCCGTCGGTGATGAGCGCGCTCGCCCCGCTACGAGCGCGGGTCAGCGCGTGGTCCGGCCTCGAGAACCGCGCGTCCCAAGGGGGCGGCAGCCACGAGCGGTGCCTCCCGAGCCTGCTGTCCGACCGCGAGGCCACGAACTTCCAGGCAGGTCCCCTGTCGGCCGGCGTCACCATCGACCAGCTCATCGCGCAGAGGCTCGCCGGGACCGCGCCGTACAGCTCGCTGGTGCTGGGCACGGGTGAGCCGTTCGGCAACGCCTCCGGCAACCTCCCGGTGTACTACAACTCGCTGTCGTGGACCGCCCCCGTCGCCCCCGCCCCGCGGCTCGACGACCCGAAGCTGCTGTTCGACCGGCTGTTCGGCGGGTCGGTCGACCAGAACGACGCGAGGCGCGCGCTGCGCAAGAGCGTGCTCGACGCGGTGGTCGAGCGCTCGGCCGCCCTCCGGCCGGCGCTCGACCCCGCCGACCAGGGGAAGCTCGACCAGTTCGAGACCGGCGTGCGGGAGCTCGAGCTGCGGATCGATCGGCTGGCCGCAGTCTCGTGTGACCGGCCCGACGCCCCCGCGCCGAACCTGCCGTTCATGGAGCGGGTCGACACGACCACCGACCTGCTCGTCCTCGCGCTGCAGTGTGGGTACACCCGGGTCGCGTCGTACATGCTCGGCCCGACCACCGCGCTGACCACGTACCCGCAGATCGGCGTGACCAAGGCCCACCACACGATCTCCCACGACTACCTGTACCGCGAGCAGGACCGGGTGTGGTTCCTCGCGATCCACCAGTGGCACTTCGAGCGGTGGGCGGCGCTGCTCGAGCGGCTCGCCGCGGTGCCGACCCCCACCGGCGACCTGCTGTCCGAGACCCTGGTCGCGCTGGTGACCGAGTTCTCGGAGGCGTCCCACCACGTGGCGGTGCCGGTGCCGATGGTGCTGGCGGGAGGCGAGGCGGCAGGCGTGTCGCAAGGCCACGATCGCGCGTTCCCGTCGCTGCCCCACTCGAACCTGCTGCGGGCGTTCGGCGGGTACATGGGGGTGGACACGAGCGCGTTCGGCGACAACGCCACCGGCACGGTCGACCTCGGGGCGCCGGCGTGAGCCGAGCGTTCGTCAAGGAGCAGGACACGAGGTCGCGGCCCGACCCGAGCCGTCGTTGCCCGCCGGGGTGGCGAACCACGTGACCCCGGAGGGCGCGGCGGCGTTCCGGGACCGGCTCGCAGCGGCGGCCCACGCGCGGGCAGCGGCGGGCGCCGACGGGCTCGCGTCCGCGCGCCGGGCCGAGCTCGACGCGGAGATCCGGTGGCTCGAGCGCCGCATCGCCACGTTCGTGGTCACCCCGCCGGTGGCGGAGCCGGTGCGGGTGGGGTTCGGCGTGACCGTCCGGCTCGAGGGGCCGAAGGGAGCCCGGCAGCTGCGGCTGGTCGGGGTCGACGAGGTCGACGTGGCGCGCGGCGACGTGAGCTGGCGGTCCCCGATCGCGGCGGCGCTCCGCGGCGCGGCGGTGGGTGACGTGGTCACCGTCGACACCCCGGGCGGGGAGGAAGAGTGGGAGGTGGTGGAGCTCCGGTGACGATGGAGGGCTGGAGACAAGGGGAGAGGTGGATCCACCTGAACAATTCCCCCTCACCCCGGCCCTCTCCCCCGATGGGGGAGAGGGGGAAGACGTGCTTGACCCCGGCT
>JBEBJC010000592.1:0-5428 GCA_040080105.1 Myxococcota bacterium | reverse complement strand
TCCTCGGGGGCCGGGGCCGCCGGGAACGTCTGGGCGTCTGCCAGGGTCACCTGCCGCAGCTCGGCGCTCGGCGCCTGGACCGACCGGATCGCGACCGACAGCTGGTGCACCCCGGCGCGGCACCGGGTGCGCGGGGCGTCCAGCCCGAGCTGCACCAGCCGCCACGGGCCGGTCTGGCCCGGCGCCGACAGGTCGGACAGCGCCGGCGGCGCTGCCGCCGGGACCACGGTCGAGGACGCCGGTCCGACCGTCCGCCCCGCGAGCTCGCCCCGCTCCTGCGCGGCCGCGGCCCACCCGACCGCGCGGTACGTCACGTCGACCCACGGCGGCGCCGAGGTGTCGTCGAGCGCGAACTCCACTCCCGCGGGGGTGGCGACCGCGTCGGCGGCCGACCACACCCGCACCGGCGGTCCCATCCGGTCGATCGTCGACACCTGGTGCAGCGCGGTCGCCCGGTACAGCTCGACCGACGCGGGCGCCGGCCCGTCGACCTCGACCACCACCCGCGTGCCCCCGGGGACCGGGCGCAGCCGGACCCGCGGAGCCGGCGGGTGGACGACCCGCGGCGCGGCCACCGCGATCCACCCGTTCGCGTCGACCGGCAGCGGGCCCTCGACCCCCGCCGGGCTCACCGGGACCACCGCGAAGCAGTAGATCGCGTGGCTCCCGCGCGGCAGGTCGACGTCGAGGGACAGCGCGGTCACCCGGTCGAGCCGGCGGAACGCGCGGCGCACCGCGGCGGCGTCGGCGGCGCGGAGCGTGGGCAGGCGGTCGGCCGGGCGGACCCGCAGATCGGGCGCCGGCGCCCCGAGCTCGCGCAGGATCGACCCTTCGTCGGCGGTGTACACGACGTACGAGGCCGCCCCGGGCACCGCTGCCCAGCCCAGGCGGGCCCGCGCCACCCCGGCCGGGTCCGGCACGGACGCCCAGGTCATCGCCGCCGGCACCCACACCGGCGCCGGCGCGAGCGGGCTGTGCGCGGTGGTGGAGCGCTCGGGGCCGTACCCCGACCACGCGCCGGGGCGGTACGCCTCGTCGGCGCGGGCGCGTCCGCTGACGGTCAGCGCGGCGTTCCCGTCGAACGCGAGCCGGAACCCCGCGACCCGGGCCCGGTAGGTCCGCGCGTCCGGGGGGGCCCCGGGCTCGGGCGGCAGCCGCTCGAGCCCGGAGGGCGGCACATCCGGGTCAGGGCCGAACGTGAACGACACGTCGGGGACCCCGGGCCCGCCGAGCGCGCGGTTCGACCCACCCGGCGGCGGCGTCCCCGGGGCGTGCACCCCGAGCTGCAGCTCGACCCGGTTCGGCGCTCGGTCGGACCAATCCCACCCGAAGTCGACCACCGCGACCGCGTCCCGGACCTCGCCCCCGTCCGCCAGCTCCAACCCGACGCGGGACAGCGCCGGCACGGCGGGCCCGACCGGCAGGACCGTGACCCGCGCGGACGACCACCCCGACCACCGGCCGAACCAGTCCTGGGACGCGACCGCGTACACCAGCTCACCGGACTCCCCGGGGCGCGGCTCCGGCCTGCCCTCGTCCACCCGACGCGCCCGGGGGTCGCCGTCGACCGCCACGAACGGCCAGACCCCGCCCGAGGCCCGCGGCGCGTGCACCAGCTCCGGGCCGCGGACGATCGCGTGGCTCACCGGCCGCGGGTCGTCGGGGAACACCGCCGGCGCGCGGGCCCACGACAGCTCGACCGACGCGAGCCACGGCTCGTCGCGGTTCACCGGGCGATCGAGCCCCGACGGCGAAGCGAGCACCACCGCCGGGGCCGGCGGGCCCAGGGCCACCGGCTGCAGGTAAACGTCGGCCAGCACCACCTTCACCAGGTTCACGTCGTCGCCGCCCCGGAGCTGGTGGTCCACCGTGACCATCACCAGCCCCACGCCGGCGGCGACCGTGGCGCCGAACCCGAGGGCCAGCGCCCCGACCGCGTCCGCGCCGGCCCCCAGCAGCAGCTGGTGCAGCGGGGCCACGCCCGCCCCCGCGCGGTACGCCTCGTGTGCGATCGGCCAGTCCGAGTCGCGCAGCATCTGCGCCACCCCGGGCAACGTGACCGCCGCGATCTCGTCGACCCACGCCTCCGGCTCGACCGGCACCCACGGCGCCACCCGCTCGCCGAGGTCGGTGGTGTCGGGCCAGCCGGCCACGGGCATCCCCGCCTTCACCCGAGCGATCGCCGCGGAGCGCGGATCGGTCGGTGCCGAGTCCGGCCCTTGATCGCCGGCGTCGTACCCCGTGCCGTCGAACGACGCGGGCTCGATTGGCAACCCCACCCGCTCGACCCGCCTCCACTCGGGGTCGTTCACCAAGGTCTCGGTCCACACCGCGGAGGTGCCCTCCACCGAGCCGGCGCCGATCACCACCACCGAGCGGATCACCGACCCGGCGAGCGTCACCGAGGGGACGCCGGCGGAGGCGGTGACCTCGTCGATCGGGA
This sequence comes from Myxococcota bacterium, assembly GCA_040080105.1. Classification (GTDB taxonomy): domain Bacteria; phylum Myxococcota_A; class UBA796; order UBA796; genus JACKER01. Next base: position 2,985 of record JBEBJC010000592.1, on the reverse strand, counting down.
CCCCGCCCCCGTCGGGACCGGACATCGCCCGCAGGACCAGCTGCTGGCCGCTGCCGACGCGGGTGGTGAGCGTGACGACCGAGGCAGCGCGGCCGTCCCACAGCACCCGGCGCGACCCGTCCGGGGCGGCTCCGAGGGTCGTCCGCACCGCCTCCCCCTGTGGGTCGAACCGGTCGCGCACCCACACCTGGAACGGCGCCAGCGGCAACCCGATCGACGGGTGGATCCTCCACCGCAGCTCGACCGTGGGGACGCCCCCGCGGGTGGTGCTCCGGCCGCGGAGCGAGAACAGCTCGGGGAGGGTGACTCGGGGCATGGCGTCTCCCACGGGGCCGCAGCACAAGTATGGTGGCGCTCCACCCACGCGGATCCGACGTTGTGTCCGGTTGTCACCGACCCGGATAGGGGGCCGGCTCGGAGGTGACCGTGTGGCTCGGACTCGCGCTCGCGTGTGACCCGGACGATCCGCCTCGGAAGCACCCCACCGACTCGGACGCCGACGCCGACGCCGACTCGGACACCGACACCGACACGGACGCCGACACCGACACGGCCACGCACACCGGCGCTCCCCCGCCGCTCCCCGGCGGCGACATCGTGGCCTCGGTGTACGCGTCGGGCGCGTTCGGGACCAGCGCGTTCCTCGGCGCGTACGCGGGTGACGCGTACTCGACGTGCGCGGTCGAGGCGGTGTTCGGCGCGTGCACCGTGCTGGTGTGTGACCAGACCGCGTCTGCGCCCGAGGTCTCGGTCGGCGACGGCTGGGTCACGGTCGACGGCGTGGCGGCGCTCACGTTCGAGTGGCAGGGCTCGCACTACCTGCTCGCGTCGTCTCCCACGCCGGTGTTCGTCGGCGGGGAGTGGGTCGAGGTCGGAGCGAGCGGCGCGGACGGCCCGGCGTTCACGGTCGCGGCCGCCGCCCCGTCGCCCGGGGTGTGGGAGGGAGCCGCTGTCCCACCCGACCCGCTGCCGCTGTCCGAGGCGTACCTGGCGCAGTGGACCCCGTACGAGTCGGAGGGGTGGGTGACGGTGACCGCCGGCTCCGGCACCGGCACCAGCCACGACATCCGCTGCCTGTTCGACCCCGCCGCGGGGGAAGGAGAGATCCCGCTCGACGCGCTCGGGCGGCTGGAGCCGGGCCGCGGGTACCTGAGGGTGTCCACCAACGTGGTGGTGGAGACCCAGATCGTCGACGACGCCGGGCTGCCGTGGGATCTTCAAGCGTGGCTCACGGCCGAGGTGCTCACCAGCGCCGGCCTGCCGGCGGGGTGGCAGGTCCAGTGGGAGTGACCCCAGGGGAGGCCAACTTGGGCCGCCCGTGGGAATCCTGCCCCGCGAACGATATCTCCCGGGAGCGGGTGGTCGCCCGAGGGTGGGGCCGTCGCAACGGAGCGTGACCATGCCCTTCACGTCGGGAAGCCGAGCCCACCGCGACCTCGACACGTTGTGGGACTCGGCGCCTGCAGCGATCGGCCGGTTCGACCCCACCGCGCTCCATCAACTGCCGGCGGGGGCGAGGCGGTACCTCGAACACGCGCTGGCGCCGGGCGCGCCGCTCGCCACCGCCGTCCGGCTCTCGATGACCGGCACGATCAAGCTGAACGGCGCCTGGCACCCGTTCGAGGCCGAGCAGGTGCTGCGGTGGGACCGAGGGTTCCTGTGGGCGGCACGCGCTTGGCTGAACCACCTGCCCGTCACGGGCTTCGACCGCCTGCTCGACGGCGACGGCGAGATGCGGTGGCGCCTGTTCGGGCTGGTGCCGGTGATGAGCGCGGGCGGAGAGCAGATCGCACGTGCGGCTGCAGGGCGCCTGCACTGCGAGGCGATGTGGATGCCGGCGGCGCTGCTGGGCAGCGACGTGGGGTGGAGCGAGGTCGACGCGGGGCACCCGCACGCCCGGATCCACGCGCACGGCGAGGACTCGGAGCTGGTGCTGGAGCTCGACGACGCCGGCGCCGTCAGGGCCTGCTGGCTCGACCGGTGGGGCGACCTCGGCACCGGGACGTTCGGCTACCACCGGTTCGGCGGCACCGCCGAGCAGGATCACACGGTCGACGGGATCACCATCCCCACCCGCCACCGGGTGGGGTGGGGCTTCGGGACAGACGCGTTCGCCGAGGGCGAGTTCTTCCGCTGTGAGCTGCACGACATCCGGTTCCGCTGAGGTCGTCCAGTGGGAGTGCCCCCGCGCGCCGGGTTAGCCCGAACGCGATGTCGATGGAGTCGGTGAGCCGCGATCTGGGGATCCTGTCCGAGCCGGTCCGGGTGCGGCTGCTCGCGCTGCTGTCCCGTCAGGAGCTCGGCGTGGGTGAGCTGTGCCGGGTGGTGCAGCTCCCGCAGTCCACCGTGAGCCGCCACCTGAAGGTGCTGCAGGTCGCGGGGTGGATCCGCCGCCGGTCGGAGGGCACGAGCGGCCTGTTCCGGATCGACGACGCGGCGGTCGATCCGGTCGGGTGGCGGCTGTGGGAGGTCGTGCGCGACGTACACGACGCCAGCCGCCAGTTCGAGGAGGATCTGGTCCGGCTGGAGGTGGTGCTCGCCACGCGCACCGAGCCGGGCACGTTCTTCGGGCGGCGCCACGCGGAGTGGGACGCCCTCCGGCGCGAGCTGTTCGGCGACCAGTTCCTCGGCGCCGCGCTCGCCGCGCTGGTCCCGCCCGACTGGGTGGTGGCCGACCTCGGGTGCGGCACCGGGCCGGTGCTGGTCGAGCTCGCGCCGTGGGTCGCGCGGGTGATCGGGTTCGACCGCGAGCCGAAGATGGTCGAGGCGGCGGCCGCTCGGGTGCGCGAGTGGCCGAACGCCGAGGTCCAGCTGGCCGCGCTCGAGGACCTGCCCCTGCCGGACGCGGCGGTCGACGCGGCGACCTGCATGTTGGTGCTGCACCACGTCGACGATCCGACCCAGGTGTTCCGCGAGGCCGCCCGGGTGCTGCGCCCGGGCGGGGTGCTGGTGGTGGTCGACATGGTCGCGCACGACCGCGAGGAC